>RFGS01000008.1 GCA_003695905.1 Zetaproteobacteria bacterium
GGCGAGGAGGTCATCGCCCTGCCATCCATGCAGCGCTCCACGGTTCGGGAGATTGTGACCTATGATGGCAACCTGGAAGAGGCCTTTGCCCCCCAGAGCATCACATTGACCTTGAACGATGAGATCGATATCTCTCGTGGGGACATGATCGTCAAGCCGGACCAAATGCCCAAAAAGGAGCGGGAATTTTCCGCCAATGTCTGCTGGATCGGTGATGAGCCGTTGTCGGTTCGGAAAAAATACTGGATCAAGCAGACCTCGAATCTCGGCAAGGTCATGGTCAGCGGTATCGAATTCAAGACGGATATTCATACGCTTGACAGGGTTCCGGCAGACGAACTGGCCATGAATGAGATCGGCCGGGTGACGTTCAGGCTCCAGAAGCCGATGTTTTTCGATAGCTATGCAGAAAATCGCGCCACGGGCAGCTTCATCCTGATTGATACGTTCTCGAACAACACCGTTGGCGCGGGCATGATCGTCTAGAGAACAGCCTCGGCTGTTTCAGGCGCTGCCAAGTGATGATGTCATCACTGCTGGCTGTCCCAGAACATCCGCTGCGATGGTGTCAAGTAGCGCAAGCCCCCGTTCGGTGGCCCGCAAGAAGCGACCATGGATTTCGATGTTTTCTGCATTCACATGGGGCTTTAGCACCATGCCAAACATGTCCATGGGGCTAAGTCCGAAGCGACGAAGAAAGGTTATGGTATCCAGACCTTCGGTGCGTCTGAGGCCCAGCCAGATGGCTTCAGCCGCCGCCTGTTCGATGCCCAGCTGCTCGTCAGTGGCTGTCGGAGACGCGCCTTTGTGCACCATGCGGATGTACTGTTCAGGTGACCGGCGGTTCGTATAACGGTAAACCCCTCCATCTGGAGCGTCAAATTTTCCCGCTGCGCCGGCACCGATGCCAAGATAGTCATGATAAAGCCAGTAGCCGTCATTGTGCAGACATGTTCGGCCAGGTTTTGAAAAGTTTGAGACTTCATAAGCTTGAAAACCGTGCTCTGCGAGCCGTCTTCTTGTCTCAAGCAGCATGGTCAAGGCCAGGCTTTCATCGGGAAGAGCAAGAGTCTCGTGTCGGTGCATGCTGGCAAGCCTGGTATGGGGCTCGACGGTGAGTTGATAACAGGAAAGGTGTTCCGGCTCCAGGCACAACGCCTGTTCGAGGATGTTGAGCCATTGACCGCAGTCTTGTTCCGGGAGCCCATACATTAGGTCCAGGTTTAGGTTATCGAAGCCAGCCTGGCGGGCATGTTCCACAGCAAGGCGCACATCATGATGATCATGGATGCGTTCAAGCCATTGCAATTGTCTGTCGTCCAGGCTTTGTGCACCGAGCGAGAGGCGGGTGATTCCGGCCTGCCTGAATGCTTTGAGCTGCTGGGCGTCTACAGTCCCGGGATTGGCCTCGAGCGTGATTTCCATGCATTCCGTGCAGGGCAGCAGGCCGTAGATGGCATCGATGATCCTTTCAATCATGCCGGGCGGAGCCAGCGAAGGGGTCCCGCCTCCGAAGAACAGCGTGCTCACGCGATGTCGGTTCAGGTCGTATTGGCTAATGCGATGTTGCAGTTCCGAGATGAGCGCCTGCTCGTAGGCCTCCCAGGGTGGAGAAGGGCGTACATGGGAGTTGAAGTCACAATAATGGCATTTGTGCTGGCAAAACGGTATGTGCACATATACATGCAGACGTATCGGAACGTTGTTCAGAGCAGTACCACCTCGTATTTTCCGGGCTGAAATGCCTCATCACTTTTCAGCGTAATCTGTTTGCTTAGAAACTGTTCAACCTTGGCCACATTCTCGTTTTCCTCCCCCAGGAGACGGTCAATGATGTCCGGGTGAGCGATAACCATTAGCTTTTCACAGGGGAAGGCGCGGGCCTCGGCCACGATGTCGCGGAACAGTTGATAGCAGACGGTTGTCAGGCTTTTGGTCTGTCCGGTTCCTTGACAACAAGGGCAATCCTCCAGCAACACCCTGCCAAGCGATTCCCGGGTGCGCTTGCGAGTCATCTCAACCAGTCCGAGGCTCGAGAATTGAACGATGTGGGTCTTTGCCTTGTCCCGTTCCAGCGCCTCCTCGAGGACCTCGAGGAGGCGCTGGCGATTTTCTTCTTCATGCATATCGATGAAGTCCACGACGATGATGCCACCCAGGTTTCTCAGACGGAGCTGATGCACGATTTCATGGACGGCCTCGAGATTGGTTTTGAAGCCTGTTTCCTCGAGGTTGCGTGAGCCAACAAAAGCCCCCGAGTTGACATCGATGGCGATCAACGCCTCAGTTTGATCGATGATGATGTATCCGCCGGACTTCAGGGGAACACGCCTAAGCAGAGCGCGGTTGATCGCGTCCTCGACGCCATAAACATCAAAGATGGGCCGGTTACCGGGATAGTAATAAAGCCTGTCGGCCACCTCCGGCATGAATTTCTCAGCAAACTTTTTCATGCTGTGGTAGGCCTCGCGGGAGTCAACATGGATTTTCTCGACTTCGTCGTCGACATAATCGCGCATGATTCTGAGATACAGAATCAGTTCCTTGTGAATCAGGGAGGCCGGTGCTGCATGTCTTCCCCGATGTTCGATGTCTTCCCATAGCCTGAGAAGGAAGTCGAGATCCTTTCGCAGCTCGGCTTCGCAGTGGCCTTCAGCTACTGTCCGAATGATGATGTTTCCCTTTTTCGGGCGAATAGCTTCGCCAATGGCCAGTAGTCGCTGACGTTCTTTGGGATCTTCGAGTCTGCGTGCGATACCGACATGATCGAGTTCAGGCATATAGACCAAATAGCGGCCAGCCAGACCGATCTGCGTGGTCAGGCGGGGACCCTTGGAGGCAATGGGTTCACGGGAAACCTGCACGATGATCTCCTGCCCCTCACGCAGCAGGCTTGAGATCGGTGGCATGTTTCGCCGCTTGAATGCGTCATCCTGGGCATCCTGACGTTCGTCCTCCTGGTCGATGATCAACTCATCACTGCTGGTGACGATGTCCCCTGCATACAGAAAGCCAGCTTTTTCCAGACCGATATCCACGAAGGCTGCCTGGATGCCCGGCAGAACCCGCTGTACGCGGCCCTTGTAAATATTGCCCTTCAGGCCGCGCTCACGTTCACGCTCGATATAGATTTCCTCAGCCTGACCATTCTCCACCCGTGCCACGCGGGTTTCGAACGGTGTCACATTGACAAGAAGTTCGGCACTCATGGGCTTTCCCCTGGTCCTATTTTCCGGAGCAGGCGCAATGTGCAGGCTGTGGGAAGGCCGATCACATTGTCCAATGGGCCCTCCAGCCCGTCGATGAAGGAAGCTCCTCCCTGCTGGATGGCGTAGGCGCCAGCCTTGTCCAGGACCTCATTATGGATCAGGTAGGTATCGATTTCATGACGGCTGAGCGCGCGAAAATGCACCCGCGTGCTCGCGATCTCATGTAGGCATCGATCACCCAGGCGAACGCATACGCCGGTCAGCACCCTGTGCCATTTGCCGGAAAGGGCCAAGAGCATCTTTGCGGCCTCGTTAAGGTCAGCGGGTTGTCCCAAAGGCTGCCCATCAAGCTCAACGAGCGTATCAGCGGCAATGACCGGTTGGTATTCGGCGGAACAAGCATGGGCCTTGGCATGAGCCAGTCGTTCGACAAGTCCGGTTACGGATTCTCCCTCAATCGGGGTTTCATCGACATGGGAAGGGCGCACCTCGACAGCAAGGCCAGCAGCTTGCAGCAATTGAAGGCGTCTGGGCGAACGCGAGGCGAGAATGACTTCCATGTGGGGATGTTAGCGCGATTGATAAAAAATGAACACGTATTACTAAGTCTCCATTGCTCAGCAAAAGTGCTTGAATTCGCTGCTTGTGCTTGAGCCGGGATTCAGTGTTTGAAGCAGGGAACATGTTTGTAGACCAATGGCTTCCGTGTTCTGAACACCTTCCCCTCAGGACCAGTTAGCACAAGGACCTTTTTGACGGAGGAAGCTAGTGGTATGATCCCGGTTGCATACCAGCGGATCAGGAGGAGAGGGGCATGCCGGTTACATTGAACAGCATTGCACTACAGGGAGAGAACGGCAAGGCCATGATGCCCATCATGCAGGGGGTCGGCCGCGCGGCCACCGAAATCGCCTATCTGTTGCGGGGTGCGGTTTTCCGCGGAGCTCTGGGGGCCGCCGGTGGAGAGAATGTCCAGGGCGAGCAGCAGCAGAAGCTTGATGTGCTCTCCGATGAGATTTTTCTTGATGAGATGCGCTCAACCGGCTTTGTTTGTGCAGTGGGATCGGAGGAGCAGGAGGAGTTACAGGTCATCGAGGAGTATGCGGATGCGGATTATCTGGTGCTCGTAGACCCTTTGGACGGCTCCTCCAATCTGGATATCGACGGACCGGTCGGCACAATTTTTTCCGTCGTCAGGCGCAAATCACCCAAGGACCAGCGGCCGACTGAGACGGACACGCTCCAGGCCGGACGCAATGTTATCGCGGCAGGCTATGTGCTTTATGGTCCGGCCACGATGCTGGTCTGTTCCGTCGGTCAGGGCGTGCATGGATTCACTTACAATCCGACCAGTGCGCGATTTGAGCTCAGCCATCCAGACATGCGCATCCCTGAAAAGGGTGGATACTACTCAGTCAACGAGGCCAATGCGGACAAGTGGCTTGATCAGCTTGCCGAAAAGTTCGCTCGCATGAAGAGTGAAACGGGGTTGGCCATGCGCTATGTCGGTTCAATGGTTGCTGACATGCACCGCACGTTGCTCAAGGGTGGGGTCTTCCTTTATCCCGCCGATTGGAAGAACCCGAACGGCAAGCTGCGTTTGCTCTATGAGGCCATTCCGATGGGGTTTCTGGTTGAACAAGCTGGAGGCAAGGCCATGAGCCGGGGCGGTTCGGTGCTGGATATCGAACCGGAAGGTTTGCATCAGCGGGTGCCCGTCTATCTCGGATCTCCGTCGGCGGTGGACATGCTTGTCTGATCAACCGGACAGGCCGGCTGATTTCAAGAGCTTTTACCTTCGCCAGATCGGAGTTCGTACGCCTGATCCAAGCGCGGGTTTACGCGTCGATGCCGAGCAGGCCATGCGCTCGCTTGCCGAACAGGCACGTGCTTGCCAGGCTTGCAAACTTGCTCGCACGCGCACGCAGGTTGTGTTCGGTGTGGGGAGTGCGACGGCTGATTTGGTCTTTATCGGTGAGGCGCCGGGGCGTGATGAAGATCTCCAGGGTGAACCCTTCGTGGGTCGGGCCGGGCGCTTGCTCGACCGCATGCTGGCTGCCATCGGCTTAAGGCGGGATCAAGTCTACATCATGAACACGATCAAGTGCCGTCCGCCGAACAATAGGGATCCAGAGGCCGATGAACTCGCAGCATGTCATGTGTGGTTTGATCGACAACTCTCCATTCTCGCGCCCAAGGTCATTTGTCTTCTCGGGCGTGTCGCAGCACAGAAAGTGCTTGAGACGGAGCAGCCTCTGCGTGCCCTGCGTGGACGATGGCATGAGCTGAACGGGATCCCCGTGTTGGTCAGCTATCATCCCGCCTATCTGCTGCGCTCACCGCAGCAGAAGCGTCATAGCTGGCAGGATCTACTGGCGCTCAAGAACAGGCTTTCAATGTCCTAGGTCTGAGGTCTCAGTCTTCGCCATCTTCCCTTGATACCGGCTGTTGAGCGCGAGTCAATCGCACGCGCTGGATCCAGTCTTCACGGATGCTCAGGATCTCGATGCGAATGCCGGCGATGACCAAGCACAGAGGCGCCTCGGGCTGAATGCCGAGGATTTCGACGATCAGGCCACCAATCGTGTTGGCACCTTCTTCTGGCAGCTTCCAGTCCATGGTTTGGTTGATTTCATGCAGACTGGCCGTGGCTGCAGCCACCAAGGAGCCATCGGGTCGTACCCACATGTCAGAATAGCGCGGTCGGTCGGATTCATCATGAATCTCTCCGACAATCTCCTCAATGATGTCCTCTAGCGTGATCAGCCCCTCGATGTCACCAAATTCATCGACGACGATGGCCATATGCTGATGCTGGGCCTGGAAGTCGAACAACTGGGCCAGAGCATTCTTCGTTGAAGGAATAAAGTTCGGGGGTTGCCAGAGCATGGTTTCGGACAGCTTTCGCTGGTCGTCCTTCAGCCGGATCAATTCCCTGATATGTAGGATGCCAACAATGTTGTCGGTCGTGTCGAGGTAGACGGGATAGCGAGAGAAAGGTTGGCGGGCGATCTGTTCGAGCACCTCCGCAATGCTTAGATGAGCATCGATAAGCTGCATCGATTTTCGAGGGACCATCAATGCCTTGACCGGCACCTCGTGCAGGTGCAGGCTGCTGCTTAGCATCTGCTCCCTGGCGGCATCGAGCACACCGGACTCCGCACTGATGTCGATGAGCACGGACAGTTCCTTGTGCGTTAGTGGCGTTTCCACTGCCTTCGGAATGCGCAAGATGTGTTTAATCCCTTCAATCGTGTGCATGAGCAACCAGACCAGCGGCGTAAGCAACCACTCGATTATGCGCATGGGTACGGCGACTTTGCAGGCGAAGCGCTCTGCATCCGTCACAGCAATGGTTTTGGGCAGAACCTCGGCGAACACGAGTACGACCAAGGTCATGATGATGGTGGCATAGGCAATGCCGGGCTCACCGAAGACGGACATGCATACGGCGGTGGCCAGGGCCGAGGCGGCGATGTTGACGAAATTGTTACCCAGCAGGATCGTTGACAGCATGGCCTCCGGGCGCTCGAGCAGCTTCAGAGCCAGCTTGGCGCCACGGTCACCCTCGTGTGCCCGTGTGCGCATGCGGCTCTTGCGGGCTCGGGTCAGCGCCGTTTCCGATCCGGAAAAGAAAGCGGATAGCAGCAGAAGAATCAGTAGCGTGCCGATTAGAATGGAAAGCGACAGATCCGACGGATTCATGGTTGCAGAGGTGGGATCAATGAAGCCAGGACAGGATGAACTTGACGCCGAAGTAAGCAAGCACCATCAGGGCGTAAGCGGTCAGGATAACCTTGCTGGATGTTCGTCCCGGCCACTGGTGCTGCTTGTGTTTGACCAGTAGCAGCAACAGCACGCCAAACGAGAACAACGCGAGCAGAACCTTGTGGTTCAACAGCACAAAATGTTCGTAGCTGACCCATTGCCAGCTTAGCCCGGTCAGAATGCTGATACCGATCAGCCAGGTTGCCCCCCGCACCTGTGCATACATGTGGCGATCAATGTAGGAAAGAGGCGGCAGAGCCTGTACCAGTCCACCGAGACGTTTTCTTTTCAAGGCACGATCGACAAGCAGGAACATGAGCGCATGTACAGCTGCCAGCGTAAGCACGGCATAACCGATCAATGAAATCAGCAAATGCGTGTCCTCAAGGATCGAACGTGTCTGTACCCAGTTCGGCGCATGTGCCTCCGGGAGCCAGGGCACGACAAGAAGCGGGAGTGATGTTGCAGGCAGGATGAACAGGCCGAGCCCCTGGATGCCGTGCCGCACGATGCCGTAGAAATAAATAAGCTGCACGATCAAGGTAGCTAGGCCGACGCTGCTGGCCAGCGTCATGTTGATACCCTGATTGGTTACGGGGTTGAGTCCTATCAGGGCCCCCATGGTCAGTAGGATGCTGCCGCCCAGCAACAATTGCACCTGTGGAGTTTGGGCTCGCATGTTCTCGAACTCTTTCCGCACTACGGGCCGCCAGACCAGTAGGCTAGCAATCATGCTCAGGATCCCGGCCAGGGGAAAGAGAAATGCAATGTTCATTTGGGCCACTCCATGAGCAGTCTACTATATGCGATGCTGGCATGCATTGTCATGGATTGCGGTTTATATCGGATGGCGCCTGGCGACGCAATGGATATGAGTTGACCGTCGTCAGTGTTGGTGCAAAATCTCCCCATGAAGGTTGCAGTTCTACTGTTGGCTGCAGGTCGTGGTTCCCGTTTCGGAGGCGAACGTCCGAAACAGTATGCGTTGCTTCGAGGCAGGCCATTGGTTGCGCACGCGCTGGAGCACCTGGCCGCTGATGAACGCATCCGTTGGATTCAACCGGTCTTGGCTGCGGGGGATTCTTGGTTTGACCAGATCATGACTATGGTGCAGATCGCCCCCGAGATATTGCCGCCTGTAATCGGCGGAGCTGATCGTGCTGAGTCCATGAGGAATGGACTCATGGCATTGCCATCCGCGGCCGAATGGGTCGCTGTCCACGATGCTGCTCGGCCGGTGCCGTCGCCCGCGTTGATTTCGCATGTGCTGGATGCAGCCCTTGAACATGGGGCGGCTGTGCCGGGGCTGGCCTTGCACGATACGATCAAGCGTATCGATGCCCGGAACAACGTGCTGGCTACGCTGCCCAGGGAACAGCTTGTTGCCGTGCAGACGCCACAGGTGGCCAGGCGGGTATGGTTTGTCGATGCGCTTGATCGGGCTGGGACTCTGGAAGAATACTCCGATGATGCTTCCTTGCTAGAGCAGGCTGGCTATCCCGTTCATGTCAGTCAGGGAGAAGCCATCAACCGCAAGGTCACGACAGTCGATGATTTGCGTTGGTTGGAGGCTCAACTGGGAACATGATGCGCATTGGACAGGGCTTTGACGTACATGCCTTTGCCAGCGGTCGTAAACTGACCCTGGGTGGAGTACACATACCCTATGAATTTGGGCTGGCAGGGCACTCCGATGCGGATGTGCTGGCGCATGCGCTCTGCGATGCGCTGTTGGGTGCAGCTGGCCTTGGTGACATCGGTCAGCACTTTCCCGATAGCGATGAGCAATGGAGGGATGCCGACAGCATGGAGCTGTTGGCTCAGGTGGTGGCCAAGGTTCAGCAAGCAGGCTGGAACATTGTCAATGTTGATGCAACGATCATTGCTCAGGCACCGCGGCTTAAGTCGTTCATTCCGCGTATGCGTGAACGATTGGGGCAGGTCTTGGGGCTTTCCGATTCTTGCGTGAGCGTCAAGGCCACGACAACCGAGCACCTGGGCTTTGCCGGGCGCAAGGAAGGCATGGCAGCCATGGCTGTGGCTCTGCTTGGTCAGAGGAGGCGGGGTGATGGATGAGCAGGGTCTACAGGCTTTTCTGAAGCGATGCGATGCCATGCACAGGGCTTTTTTCGTTGAACTTGCTCATGAATGGATGGCTGCTGGTCAACCTGCCGAGGTACTGCAAGGCGCATGGGCCTTGTCCGTCCGTACACTTGCGTTGGGTGGTGATGACGCAAGGCTGGTCCTTTTTGCCCTGCACCATCGCAGCCCGGCCTGGCCGGAACGCATCGAGATTGATCTTAACCGATGGCGCAGTGCGGTCGGTGAACAGGAGACGGATCGCCTGCTTAGGGCAGTGGACGCCCTGAATGTGTTCCCGTTGTATCGGCGTCATGCGCAGCAGGAGACGCTTGTGCTGCCGGCACCTGCCCACCAGGATGATATTTCCCTGCGTGCGCTCAAGACTTGCATTGTTGCGTATGCTCTCCGGGCGAGGGACCTTTTTCCTTGCTAGTTTTGGCTGGATGACATTCGCGATGCGAGCCAGTACGTTTCCCATCCATGAGTAAGGTGCCGATCATCGAAACCGAACGTCTGATGCTGCGTTATCCAACGGGTAAGGTTGCGCTTTCGGGTGTGAGTTTGCAGATCGAGCCTGGCGAATTTGTCTATCTGACAGGGGAAAGTGGCGCAGGCAAGTCTTCGCTTTTGCGTCTGATCTACGGTGGGGTGAGACCCACCTCGGGTGTCATGCGTGTTCACGGCATGGATATGCGTCAAGTCAAGGATACCAAGGTTCGAGAGCTGCGTCGCCGTATCGGCATCGTCTTCCAGGATCACAAGCTTTTGTTCTCAAGAACCGTGTTTGAAAACGTAGCCCTTCCCCTGCGAGTACAGGGCTGGACGACGGAGCGCCTGATTCCAAGAGTCCGCAAGGTCCTGGAATATGTGGGGCTCGCGGACCGACTCTGGGCCTATCCCGAGGCGCTTTCCGGTGGTGAGCAGCAGCGCGTGGCCATTGCGCGCGCAATGACCGCAAATCCTCCACTGTTGTTGGCTGATGAGCCAACCGGCAACCTGGACATCGATACTGCCCGCTTGATCCTGGATTATCTCGTGGGGCTGAACCGTCAGGGCACCACGGTGATCATGTCCACTCATGACTTGCAGTTGCTGGAGTCTCACCCGGCTAGGATTGTGCAGTTGCATGCTGGGGCATTGGTTGGAGGGCGGACATGAATGGTATTCCAGATCAGGTCCGGCTCAGACTCCCAGGCGGATTTCATCTTCCACCTTTCGGTATTCATCAGTTGTTGGCTGCGGTCATTGTTTGTGTGGCCCTGTGGACGCTGGGGCTCGGATGGCTGGGACTGAAGGCTGCTGATCAATGGGTGGGTAGCTGGCAGGATGAGCTTACCGTTCATGTTTATCTCGATGTGGACAAGCCCTCTCAACGTGAGTCGCTTGAGAAGGCCTTACGGGACATTGATGGAGTGGTGTCTGTAACTTTGATCGAGCCGAAATCAGCTGCCAAGCAGATGCAGTCATGGATTCAGGATATCGGATTGGATGAGCAGGCTCTGGCATCTCATCTGCCCTGGACGTTTGAGTTGGGCCTGCACCCGCAGGACCACGAGTTCCTATATGAAGACATCAGGGATGCGGCCCATCGCCATCAGGCAGAGGTTAACGAGAGTGAAATGGCCCTGGCCAATGCTCACCAATGGCTGGACCAGATTCGCCTTGCAGCAGGCTTTGCAACCTTGGTGCTCGCACTGGCTATGATGCTGATCATCTCCAATGCGCTGCGCATGACCCTACTGGCCAGGGCAGATGAAATTCACCTGATGCGGCTTCTGGGCGCCCGAGAATGGTTTGTGCGCATGCCGTTTGTTCTTGAGGGGTTGGTTGTGGGAGCGGGTGCTGGGGGATTGGCCTGGGTGTTGCTTTGGCCGATCATCGCCCTGGCCTCGGATTGGCTGGACAACTTGGGCTTGCTCATGCATCCATGGAGCATGCTGCTCCCGTTGCTCCTTGGTGGCACGGCCGTGGGCGGGCTGGGCGCTGTCTTGGCCACGTTGAACATCATGTCCAGCGAGCAGCGTTTGGATACATCTTCCTAACGCGGGTATGACCGAGGAGGAATGCAGCCATGGCGTCGTTTATGCAACGTTTGAAGAAAGGTTTGTCCAGGAGCAGGCAGGGATTGGCTCGGATGCTGCCTGGCGGACAGATATCCGAATTCTCGGAACAGGAGTGGCAGGAAATCGAGGATGCTTTGGTCATGGCCGATTGTGGGGTCGAGCTGGCTTCTCGTCTGGTGGCAAGTGCGCGCAAGGCCAAGGGTGGAGCTGTTGAGGCATTGTGCTTGAGCATGCGCTCACTGTTGCCGGAGGAGACTCCCGTGGCCTGGCCTGGGCACGGTCCATTTGTGCTGCTTGTGGTCGGTGTCAATGGCACCGGGAAGACGACCACCATTGGCAAGCTGGCTACTCTTTATGCCCAGCAAGGAAGGCGGGTACTGGTCGGAGCTGCAGACACGTTCCGTGCAGCAGCCATCGATCAATTGGCTGTCTGGGTGGAACGTGCCGGTGCAGACCTTGTGCGTCAACATTCCGGCGCGGATCCAGCGGCCGTGGCCTATGATACCGTTCAGCGAGGACTGGCCAGGGGTTACGATGTGGTGATCATCGATACGGCCGGTCGTGTGCAGACGGACAAGGGACTGATGGATGAGCTGGCTAAAGTGCGCCGGGTGGTTGCCAAGGCTCACGAAGGAGCTCCGCACGAGGTTTGGCAGGTCGTCGATGGGGGCACGGGTCAGAATGCGATTGTACAGGTACAGAAGTTCCGCGAGGTGGCGGGCACGACGGGCCTAATCGTGACCAAGCTCGATGGAACGGCCAAGGGTGGTATCGTGTTGCAGCTTGTTGATCGATTTGGATTGCCGGTCCGATACATTGGGGTTGGCGAGACGCTTGAGGATTTGATGCCCTTTGATGCCGATGCCTTTGTCGAGAGTCTGTTGCCGGATCCCGTAACGACCGAATAGCGCTTGCTCATGGCTATTGTTAGCATGTGGTCATGCCACTGGTTAGCCTGAAGCAAGTCAGCAAGGCCTATGGTCCGCAGGTGCTGTTGGATGATGTGAGTCTGACCGTCGGTCGAGGTGCACGCATCGGATTGATTGGGCGCAATGGCGAAGGTAAGTCCACTCTGCTGAAGGTTATGGCAGGTCTTGTTGAGCCAGACGGGGGTGAGGTCATCTGTCGCAACGGATTGCGCATGACTTACCTTCCCCAGGCCCCCCGATTTAAGACCGGGCAGACGGTATTTCATGTCGTGAGCGAGGGGCTTGGTGAGCTCGGTGCTATGCTTGATCAGTACCATGAAGCAGTCCGCCATCTAGAACAGGATCCGGATGATCGGAGCTGTTTAAGGCGAATGGAGAGTCTCCAGACCGAACTGGATCGGCTCGGTGCCTGGCAATTGCATGCCCGCATCAAGTCAACCATTTCTCGTCTCCATCTGGAGGCTGACCGAGATGTTGGAGAGCTCTCAGGCGGATGGTTGCGCAGGGTGGCTCTGGCCCGTGCGGTCGTTGCGGAGCCTGATGTGCTGCTGTTGGATGAGCCGACCAACCATTTGGACATCGAGTCCATCGAGTGGCTGGAAGATTTCGTGGCAGCCTTTCCTGGTGCAGTATTGTTCATCACGCATGATCGTTACTTTCTCGATGCCGTGGCCGAGGAGATCATCGAGTTGGATCGGGGTCATCTAAGTCATTTCCGTTGTGATTATGCAAGTTACCTGGACAAGAAGGCCGATATGCTGGCTATTGAGGAGCGACAGCATCGGCGTTTTGACCGGTTGCTGGCCCGGGAGGAACGCTGGATTCGCAAAGGCATTCCGGCGAGGCGCAGGCGTGATGAAGGGCGTGTCCGCGCGTTGGAGGAGTTGCGCCGTCAGCGGGCTGCAAGGCGTTTGCGTGGCGGTGAAGTGGATTTGCGGGTAGCCATTGGCTCCCGTCCGGGCAAGCTGCTCATTGAAGCGGTCGATGTTCATCACCGATACGGTGATCGCGTGATAGTGCAGAGTTTCTCTCACAGAATTATGGCTGGCGAACGCATTGGTCTGATCGGCCCTAACGGTGCTGGCAAGACGACCCTGCTCAAGATCCTGCTTGGAGAGATCAGGCCTTGTCATGGTCGGGTCCGTCATGGTGTCCGGCTCCAGCCGGCATTTCTGACCCAGATGCGGGCACTTGATCCAGACAAAACAATGCGCGAGGTGCTGCTGCCGCATGGGGGTAACTATGTTCATGTTGGTGGACATGAACCTCGGCATGTGGTCAGCTATGCGCAGGATTTTCTTTTTGACAAGGAACGGCTGAAGACCCGTGTTGGGGCCCTTTCCGGAGGTGAGCGCGGTCGTTTGATGCTGGCCAGGCTGCTTCTGGAGCCAGCAAATCTTCTTGTGCTCGACGAGCCGACGAACGGTCTGGATATCGGTACGCTCAGCGTGCTGGAGCAGGCGCTAGCTTCCTATCAAGGAACCGTGCTCGTGGTCAGCCATGATCGCGCATTCATGGATCGAGTGGTCACCCGTACCCTGGCCTTTGTCGGCGAGGGGGCGATTGTGGCTATAGAAGGGGGATATTCTGACTACTTGGCTTGGAAGGACAGGTGTGCTTCATCGGCCATGGAGGCAAGCCGGAAGCGCAAGGACGTTTCACGAAAGCCAACGAGTCGGGTGGCGCGGAAACTTTCTTACCATGAGCAGCGCGAACTTGAGGAGCTGCCCGAACGGATCGAAGTCCTGGAAACTGAGAAGATATGTATCGAGCAGCGCTTTTGCGATGCTGATTATTTTCGTCGCGATCCTGAAGGCTTTCGGAAAGATAAGAGCAGGCTCGATGAACTGAATCACGATTTGGATTTGGCCTATGCACGCTGGGAAGGACTTGAGGCCAAGCGCGAGGCACTGTCGTGAGCGGATCGTTTTGGGAGAAGCCGCTTTCGGCATTGGACGATGCCGAGTGGGAAGCACTTTGTGATGGATGCGGGCGCTGCTGCATGCAGAAGTTTGTTGATGAGGACTGCGGGGAGATCCTGTACACCGATGTCGCTTGTCGGTGGCTTGATGAAAGCACCTGCACCTGCCGCTGTTACGCAAAACGACTGGAACACGTTCCCGGTTGCATGGATATCCGTTTGTTCAAGTCATGGCAGTACGCCTGGCTTCCAGAGAACTGCGCCTATCGATTGCGTTATGAAGGTCGCCCCCTGCCGGATTGGCATCCACTGCTCAGCGGTGACCATTCCAGTGTGGCGGATGCCGGCATCTCGATGCAAGGGTGCTGTGTCAGCGAATTGGATGTGCCTGAAGATCTGTGGCCGAATCGCATCCGGCCCGACATTTATCGATCGCCTTAGCAAACTGAGGTCTGGTGCACGCAGCCTTGGGGTTCAGGTTGCAGGGTGGCATGAGTGATACCCATTGCGTGAAGCCGTTCATTGGCCGTGGAGAGGACCGAAGCCCAGGCCTGCATGTCGGTGATTTCAACATGGGCTGAGATGGCTGTTTCCCCGCTGGGCAGGACCCAGACATGGATGTGGTGCAGTCCACGCACGCCTTCGAGCGATCTGAACAGGTCATGGATCTGCTGGAGATCCACATGTGCGGGTGTTGCGACCATGAGGTGCAGTGTTGTTTCACGGATCAGTTTCCAGCCACCCCAGGCCAGAATGGCTGCCACGACAAAGGAGAGAATGGGATCGATGGGATACCATTCTGTCAGCAGGATCACTATGCCGGCAATGATGGCGGTCAGAGAGCCCAGCATATCTCCAAACACATGCCAGAAAGCCGCGCGGGTGTTCAAGTCGTGATGGCCGTGCAAGGCGTACAGCGATCCCAGGTTGATCAGCAGTCCGAGCAAGGCCACTGCAAGCAGTATACCGCCTTTGACCTGATTCGGCTCCATGAGGCGGTGTACAGCTTCCCAGATGATCCAGCCACAGAGCAGCCAAAGGCCCAGTCCGTTGAGCTGGGCAGCCAAGACCCTGGCCTGGCCGAAACCGTAGCTCATGCCTTCGTGAGCTGGTTTCATGGCAATGCGGTTTGCGATCGAGGCCAAGCTCAGCGCGGCGATATCTGAGAGCATGTGCCCGGCATCGGCAAGCAGGGCCAGCGAATGCGCCCATAGGCCGCCAGCCAACTCGATGAATGCATAGCCACTGGTTAGGACCAGGGCGATACGCAGGGACGAGTCGGAGGCATGGTGATCATGCACCATGGCGACTTAGTCCGTACCGTTTTTATTCATGCCGATCAACTGAAACAACTCAAGGCGCGAGGAGGGGTTTTTAAGAAATGCGCCAGTGAGTTTCGAGGTAGTGGTCCAAGCATTGGGTTTGTGAATGCCACGATGACACATGCAGAAATGCTGACATTGGAGAATGACGGCCACGCCATTGGGCTCGAGTACCTCGTTGATGGCATTGGCTATTTGCATGGTCAGTTTCTCCTGAACCTGAAGGCGTTTTGCATAGCCTTCAACAACACGGGCGAGCTTGGATAGGCCAACGACCCGACCTCGGGGAATGTAGGCGACATGTGCCTTGCCCACGAAAGGTACGAGATGATGTTCGCAGTGGCTATGCACATCGATATCGGAAACCAGCACCACCTCGTCGTAACCTTCTACTTCCTCAAAGGTTTTCAGAAGATGTTCACGTGGATCCTCATTGTAGCCGACGAAATGTTCCCGCATAGCGGCCAGCACGCGGGCAGGCGTTTCCTGCAAACCTTCTCTGTCGGGGTTTTCTCCGATGAACTCAAGCAATCCGCGCACATGCGACAGCGCAGCTAGATATTCAGGATCTTTGGGATTGAAATCGTTCACGTCCGGAGCCATCCATGTTTATGATTGTGAGCGCAGCTTAGCGCATTTTCTGGCATCGCAACACCATACGTATTGTGTTGGATCATGCCGGCTTCGGAGGCGGCCATGCTCATGATCGATATGTTGCGTCATGGAGACCTGCAGGGAGGGGTGCGATATCGTGGTGTGATTGATGACCCATTAACCTGCCAGGGGCGCGAGCGGATGGATGCCGTGTGGCAGGAGCTGGTTGGCCAGGTGGATCTTATCGTCTGTTCGCCATTGTCCCGTTGTTCGATGCCTGCGCATGAGTGGGCACAACAGGCAGGTGTCGCATGTTTGGAGGACGAGCGACTGAGGGAATTGCATTATGGGGCATGGGAAGGTAAGACGGCCGAGGAGATCAGCCGGCAATGGCCGGGGCAGTTGGAACGTTGGCGACGCGACCCGACAGGTATGTGTCCACCGGGAGGTGAGGCGCCTGAGAGTTTGAGACAACGCGTGATGAACTGGTGGGAGGATGCATGTGCCAGTTGGCAGGGGCGCCGCATCCTGGTCGTGGCCCATTCTGGGAGTCTGCGTATGCTGCTAGCCATTGTTCTGGGCGGGAATCTTTCTATGACAAGACGGGTCGATATGCCCTATGCCTGCTGGTCACGCGCATGCGTGGATCGGCTGGGACGATCGTGGCTGGTGTTTCACAACCGCTCAGTCTGTAATCATGATATCCAGCGCTGAGCGATTTCGGCCAGATGCATGCCATAGCTTCGGGCTGCCCTCTGGCACCCTTCGCTGACACCTACCGGCATGCCTTCATGGTCACCGGTGCGCCCATAAAGCCCCCAGTGCAGACCTCCATCCGCATAGCCTGGCAGGGACTTTGGGAAACCGACCACAATCATGCCGTGTTCGAGAAAGTGCGCGTGCAGGGCGATCAGGGTCTGTTCCACGCCACCACCGCCACCGCCGTAACCGCCACCAGTGGCGAAGACCCCTCCGATCTTCCCTTCCAGGGTTCCTTCCAGCCATAGTTTTGATGTGCGATCGATGAAGCGCTTCATCTGCCAGCACATTGTTCCCATGTGCACCGGTGTGCCAAACACGAGCACATCATATTGGGGCAGTTCTTCTGGTTCAGTCTGTAACACCTGACGTAGTGTAATCGTGGCTTCTGGGACGGCCGCGGCTGCTCCAGCGGCAATGGCCCGGGCGAGCTTTTCAGTGCTACCGTAATCTGAGTGGTAAACGATTAGGATTTTCATCGCGTCACCTCCCTGGTTTCTAAGCATGACCCCACTGCTCTGACAGATGACCAGGATCGATGCCCATACATCGGATGCCAAAGGACCAGCGCTTACCAGGCGCCACATGGAACAGGATGTCCGTTGAGAGGGGCGCGATCAACCAGTCATTGTTCAGAAGTTCCCGTTCCAGTTGTTGTTCCCCCCAACCTGCATAACCGAGCAGGAACAGATAGTGTTCGGGGCCCTGGCCAGCGCCGATAGCCTCAAGCACATCACGGGATGTCGTCAGGTGAATGTCCTCATTGATGCGCATCGTGTTTTCATAGACATGCCATGCATCATGAAGAATAAAACCTCGCATGGGGTCGACCGGTCCTCCATCATAGACGGGCCGGCATCGAAGTTCATCGCGCTGTAGGTCATCAAGGCGGGTTTTGATGTCCAGTTCATCCAGCACCTGCTGGACCGACAGCTTGCGCGGTCTGTTGATGATGAGCCCCATGCATCCATGCTCATCGTGGTGACAGATCATCACGACGCTTTTCCTGAAATTGGGCTCGTCCAGTGAGGGAGGCGCGACAAGCAATTTTCCGGTCAGTTCTCCCAACGGTTTTCTCCCATGGTCATGCAGCGCGCCATCGCCAGTGCCGCCAGCAGACTGTTGGGGTTCACATCAGGCGAGCCGACCCGATCGAGCGCCGTACCATGATCAACGCTGGTACGCACAAAGGGAAGCCCGAGCGTGATGTTGACTGCTTCACCGAAGCTAAGGGCCTTTAGCGGGATGAGTCCTTGATCATGATAGCAGCAGACAATGGCATCAAAGCGCTTGCGCATGAATGGTGAAAACAACGTATCCGCTGGCAGAGGGCCCTCGATGTTGATGCCCTGCTTTCTTGCTTGATCGACGGCAGGGGTGAGGATCGTGCGTTCCTCTGGGCCGAAATGCCCCTGTTCTCCACCATGGGGGTTCAGTGCGCACAGGGCCAGTTTGGGCGATGTAAGCGAAAAACGTCTTTTCAGATCGCGGGCCACGACGCATATGGTACGAACAGCATGCTCGATGTTCAGAGCTTGGGGAACCTCCCGCAACGCAAGGTGAGTTGTCAGCAAGGCAACACGCAATTGTTTGCTGGCCAGCATCATAGCGAACGGTGGGTCGCCGGCAAGGGAAGCCAGAAACTCCGTATGGCCGGGAAAGGAAAAGCCTGCTTCTCTCAGCACGGCCTTCTCAATCGGGCCTGTGACCATGGCTCGGGCCTCCCCCCGCAGACAGCTCATGGCTGCTTCGCGTATACAGGCCACGACGGTTTTGGCCGTTTCAACACTAGGACGGCCAGCCAAAACATTTTCTTCAGGCTCGGCTACCGGGTTCCACACATTAAGAGCCCCGGTTTGGTAGCATGCACGGGGCTTGTTGTGAACACGTATGTTGAGTGAAAGCCCGAGAAGACGCGCGCGACCCTCAAGCCAGGCCGGAGGAGCGACGATGATGGCGTTACGAAAGGCCTCGCCTTGGAGAGCAAAGGCACGGATGACGCAGTCGGGCCCTATTCCAGCCGGCTCCCCCAGTGTGATGAGCAGGGGGCGTTCATGCCCTTTAGCTGAATTCACGCACGATTTTCCACTCATCCCCCTCCCGCTCCAGGATGAGTGTCTTTTGTCGTTCATCACGATAGGTGTCCGATTCGTACTGCTGGTGAAAGCGTATTTCGACTCGGTTTTCGTCGCGGTGGATGACCTGGAAGTCGGACAGCCGCACGCGTATGAACTTTTTGTGCCCAATGATGCGGCGCTTTGCGGCCTCCCATTGCTTGCGTGATCCGTAACGTAGCTCTGGTTTGAAGTGTGAGCCATAAGCGCTCAGGTAGGCCTCGATATCTTGTCCCTCCCAAGCTTTTCTCCACCGCTCGATGGCAACGAGAATATCTGGCTCGGGTCTGTCCTGTGGGCGGCTGGAGGTTACGGAGACAAGCGTTTCGGCAGGGCACTTGAACGTCTCGATCGTGGCCTTGGCCTTCAAAGAAGCGATCCAGCGGGGAATCTGCTCTTGGATCTCAGCATTGAGCAGCATCTGTTCAATGCGCTCCTTGTTGGCCTCGAAGGAGTTTGGATCAACATGCCGACGTTCCACGACACGAATGATATGATAACCAAAAGGCGTGCGAACGGGCTTGCTCGTTTCTCCCTCCTTCAGGGCGAACGCCACCTTTTCGAAGGCAGGCACCATCTGTCCCCGTTTGAACCAACCAAGGTCCCCCCCGCGTGCTGCGCTCGGACCCTGCGAACGCTCCCGAGCCCGAGTGGCGAATTCCTCGTCATCGGCATTCTGCAAGGCTTCCGCCAGTTCCATGGCCTCCTGGCGAATACGTTGCTCCTCTTCGGGCGAGGCATCTTCGGGAAGTTTCAGCAGGATGTGGCGAGCATGGATTTCGTCATAACTCTTTCCCTTCGTTTCTGGCTGATGCCACCGCTCATCGACGACCTTCATGATGGCATAGCCACCGGGTGTTCGTATCGGTTGTGAGTAGCTTCCCACCGGTAGCCGGGTGACCTGGTCAAAGCGGGGGTTGATTGCACCGGCGTAGAACCATCCCAGGTCTCCGCCTTTGCTTGCGTCCGGTGATTCGGAAAGCAGGCGTGCTAGATGCTCAAAGTCTTCACCGCGCTGGAGTCGCTCCCATGCAAGCTTGGCCTTCCGCCGGGCGCTGGCCACTTGTTCCGGTGTTGGATCAGGCGGCAGGGCAAAGAAGATCTGGGCCAGATGCACTTCACGCACGGGCTGGGTCGAGGCGAGATACCTTCGGTAATACTCACGCATTGCTTCTTCGCTGATTTGAATCTTCGAACGAACGGCGATATTGATCAGCTTGCTGATGAGCAACTGATCACGAAGGTTTTTCTTGTACTCTTCGAAATCGATGCCTTGTACCATCAAGGCCTTTTCCAGCTGTCCAGGCAGCAGGTGGTTGCGTTCCTCGATATTGGCAATGGCCTGCTGCAATTCCTCGTCGCTGACTTTCAGGTCGAGCTTCTCGGCCTCCTGGAGCTGCAGGATTTTCACGATCTTTTTGTCTAACACGCGGCGATAGAGCAAATCCGGATCCGGCATGCGGCTCATGCCCGACTGTCGCATCTGATTCTGCGCCTGCTGCAGACTTTTGGCCACTTCGAAGCAGGAAATGGCCTTATGATTGACGACTGCAGCCAGTGTATCGAGCACTTCGGCACGAACTGGCATGCTTGCCGCAACCATGGCAAGCAATACTAGGATGAGCCGCATGAGTCCTCCGGGAAAAGTATTTGACGTGATCAGGAACCGACGCTACCCAGACCCTTGAACTCTAGCAAGATATGGAAGCCTGTATTGGCGCTGTTCGTCGTGCCGCTTTGACGATTGATGCGGTAGCCTTCCACTTTGATGCTCCAGCAGGCATGTTTGTACTGGATTCCGGCCGCAGCCTGTTGGGTGAGTTTGATCAGCGTATCGTACTGAAACGCCCCATCCACTTGCCAGCTTGAACCGACATTCATGGTACCCCGAATATCCAGCAGTCGTGCGGGACGGGCATAGCGCTTGTCCGTTTCACGGTAGCCAATGGATGCCTGGCCAACCTCATTATGCCATCCGGCTGCAAGCTTTGTCGTTGCGACATAGCGGCCATAGGGATTGTACTGTACCTCGGCGGAGAATTTCAGTTCCTCGATCGGGTTCCATTCCATTAGGCCAAGCAGGTTGGAAATAGGGCGGATTGGATTCTTCTGCAGTTTCAGGTCTATGCGCCGGCGCGAAAAGTTGTAGCTGGCACCGATGCCGGCCATGAACAGGTCTCGGTTGCTGATGCCTTCCTTGTGTTGCAGGCTGTTCTCGATCATCAGTGTAAGGCGGTTCGCATCCTCAATGCGGTCCAGCCCAGAGAAGCGGTTGGCTGAAAGCAGATTACTCCAGGTCAGGTTGCCGAACGATGAATCAAACTTTGGATCATCAGTTTGGTCGGGCGGCTTCACCCAATCATAGCGCAAGGTGGGCGTAATCGTATGGCGATAGGCGCCGTCCTGACTGATGCGTTCGAGAGTCAGGCGAGTCTCCAGGCTAGCCTCGGGAGCGACATGCACGAGTCTTCTCTGAGTTAGCCGGGTATCGGTCAACCGATAGTGGGTGCTGCGTATGCCGATATGCCCCAGTAACTGAATGCTGCCGTCAGCCAGTTCCCATGGTGACTCAAGATAGGGGTGCAGGTCGATGCGCCAGCCCTGGCTTCCCTTGGCGCGTACGAAGTGCGTGCTTTGGTGATCGAAATGAAGCGAAAGGTGTGGACCCGCTGTAGACTGGGCTTGGGTTTCCAGTCTGGGAAGAATCTGGGCGACGCGGGCATTGCTGGTTTGGGTCAGGTCCTGCTGGTGGAGTGCGAGCAGGGTCCAGTTGAAATGAGGCAGGGCTTGGGACAGAGAAGCCTGACTGCTCAGGAAACGCTCGCTGCTGTGGCCTGTACGGTCGAAATCGGCCAAGTAATCATTGTCGGTGACGTGTTCGCCTGAAGCAAGAAAGCGGATGTCCAAAGGAAGGGACCAGGCGATGTCTCCGTCGATGCGCCCGCGCTTGGTGCCAGTTAGCGTATCATTCAGGCCTTCAATGCGCAGTTCGCCGCGGCCAAAGGATGCAGCGTGACGCAATTCGTTGCTCAACATGATGCCACGGGCACTCATCCAGCGTGGCGTGAACGTGAAATCCCAATCCTGAGCAGGAGCAAGGTACAGCGGTACGGCCACTTCCGTACCGCGTCGCTTGCTGTAGCCAAAATCGGGTAACAGCAAGCCCGATTGTCGTTTATAAGCCTGCCGCCAGTAGGGTGTATAGAGCGGCGTGAAGCCAAGCCAGTCAAATGCAGCGTTTCGGGCTTCGAGGATGCCATGCTCGTCATCTAGCCATGCCTGCTTGGCCCGCACCCGCCAAGCTTCTTCATCCTCCGGACACTGGCTGAACGTGACATGATCCGCGATATAGCGATGTTCTGCAATGCGTCTTGCTTCACGCGCATGGAATCGGCCACCATCCGGAAGATAAAGCGTGGCGTTTTTCAGGGTGCCTAATTGAGATTGTCCGTCCACATCAGCAGTTTCCGCCTCAATGCGCCCTTCGGCCGTATCAATGCGTACATGGCCGGAGGCCTGCATACGGCGGTTGTTCGGATGATAGCGAACTTCGTCGGCGGCCAGTCGACGCACGGGTGGGGCGGTGAAGACCTTGTCGAGCGCTTGCAGCCATGCCTCCCGGCTGACGAATTCGGTCGGGTATGCGTTCGGAGCATAGAGCGCGATATGGGCTTCCTTGTCCCGTCGGTTCCAGCTGTTTTTCCATTCCTCGATCAGGGCAAGCCATGCTCCACCTACTTTTCGATCGGCAAGTGTTGCAGGTGGCTTTTGTGATGTAGAGGGGGTAACCGGGGCGTCGCTGACGATGAGCCATGCTCCGTTTTGCTTGGAGAAACGAAGTTCGCGCTGTTCATGTTTGGGCTTTTTTTCACCTTTGATGACGATGCTCAATAGCGCGCGTGGCGGCTGTTCGAACAGTTCGATGCTTTCAAGTTGCCGGAAAGGTCGCTGCTCGATGATCACATCACCCTTGGCGATGATGGTACCGTCTTTTGAACGAGTGAGCTCATCGGCCGTGATGTCCAGGCCTGCAGCGAAGGCCGTACCGAGTTGGATGCATGAGAGCAGGACGGCCGTTGCCAGACGGGGCCAGGGATTAAGATGGCTTGACTGCAAGGCCGAGGTAATTGACGGATAGGTCATCTGACAGCATGAAGCGGTCTGTCAGGAAGGCATAGCTCATACCACGCAAGTCGCGGACGATCATGCCAGCCTGTCGGATGGCCTGGTGCATTTCTGACGGGCGGATAAACTTCGCGTATTGATGCGTGCCCTTGGGTAGCCAGCCAAGAATGTATTCGGCCCCTAGGATGGCCTTCAGGTAGGCTATCGGTGTCCGGTTTAACGTGGCAAAAAAGAATGTACCACCGGGTTTGAGCATGTCTGCACAGGCTTTGACGGTGCGTTGAACGTCGGGAACGTGCTCGAGCACCTCCAGGCAAGTGACGATATCGTAGCTGGCTGCATGATCTTTCGCCCAGCTTTCAGCATCGCTTTCATGGTATTCGACGCTTAGTTCGTTTTTTGACGCATGCGCCCGTGCCACGCCCAATGCACGTGGCGACCTGTCGATGCCCGTGACTTGGGCACCGAGATTGGCCATGCCCTCGGCAAGCAGTCCACCGCCGCACCCCACATCCAGCACTCGTGCCTGCTTCAGTGAAACATGATTGGCGATGTAGTTCAGGCGGAGGGGGTTGATGCGGTGAAGGGGACGGAATTTACCATTCGGGTCCCACCATTCCTCAGCCATGGCCTCGAATTTCTCGATTTCATTGCGGTCAAAGCATTGTTCCGGCATGGGCGCAGGATGCTTCCGGCATCGCCTGAAAGCAAGCCATTACAGATGCAGCTATTCGGAGCGCGACAATATGTTGTGTCCGAGCCTATACTTCGCCCAAAAAGGCGCTGGTTCGGGAAGGGAGGAAGAGCATGCGGGATCTGGTCGTTATCGAGGGCTTGGAGGTGCGCACGGTGATTGGCATCTATGACTGGGAGCGTGAGATTCGACAGACTGTTCGCCTGGATCTCGAAATGGCTTGGGACATTTCCAAGGCTGCAGCAAAAGATAACATCGATGATGCCTTGGATTACAAGGCTGTGGCCAAGCGTCTGATTGCTCATGTCGAGCAGGCCAGCTATGGCCTGATTGAGGCGCTTGCCGAGTCCTGCGCACGTATTGTTCTAAACGAGTTCGGGGTGCCATGGCTGCGGCTGAAGCTTTCCAAGCCGGGGGCCGTGCGCGGCAGCGAGAACGTGGCTGTAGTGATCGAGCGGACGCAGGCATGAGTCCTGTTGTTTCGTTGATCGGTTTGGGTTCGAACATCGAGCCGGAGCTGCATCTTCGCTGGGCAAGTCACATGCTGCGACGTCACTTTGGCTCCGTTCGTTTTTCCCATGTCTACCGGTCACCTGCCATTGGCATGGATGGAGCTGATTTTCTCAATGCATGCTGTCTGGTTCAGGCGGAGATCGGCTTGCCTGATCTCAAGGTGCTGTTGAAATCCTGGGAGGATGCGCGAGGCAGGGATCGTAGCAGGGGCTCATGGCGTCCGCGCACGCTGGATTTGGATGTGCTGATGCATGATGGTCGGATCGTGGATGACGAACTGTTGCAGTATGCTCATGCCTACGTGCCGGCGGTGGAGTTGGTGGAACTGCCCGAGGTTGCCATGGATGTTTCATGCTTGCACTGTGTCGACTTGCGCTTGTAAAAGCTTGAGTGATTCCTAAAATGCACGCACGTTCGCGGTGCTATGCAAGCCCGCCTTCAGGAGCCTAGAGACGATGTTAATCGCCATTCCAGCTGAAACCCAAGCAAACGAGCGTCGTGTGGCCGCTACCCCCGAAACCGTGAAGAAAATGGTAGCCGCAGGATTTGATGTGCAGGTTCAAGAGGGTGCCGGCCAAGGTTCGATGATTGATGATGCCGAGTATGAAGCGGCTGGTGCCAGCATCAGAGCAGATCTGGCCAGCACCTGTGCCGAGGCAGACTTAGTGCTCAAGGTGCAGGCCCCAGATGCTGATGAGCTTGTTGCCATGAAGCGCGGTGCTGTTGTGGTAGCTATGTTTGCCCCGCATGCAAACCCGTGGCTGGATCGTTACCTCAGCCAGGGGCTGACGTGTATGGCTCTGGAATTGATTCCGCGCATTTCGCGCGCCCAGAGCATGGATGTGCTTTCCAGTCAGGCCAATATTGCCGGGTACAAGGCTGTGTTGCTTGCCGCAGAACATTATCCGCGTTATTTCCCCATGCTGATGACGGCAGCGGGCACGGTACAGCCCGCGCGCGTACTTGTCCTTGGGGCTGGGGTTGCAGGATTGCAGGCCATTGCCACGGCGCGTCGTTTAGGGGCTGTTGTGGAAGCGTTCGATGTTCGGGCAGCGACACGTGAACAGGTGGAGAGCCTCGGTGCAAGATTCATTCAGCTTGAGGGCGTGGATGCTGAGGATGAGCGGGGTTATGCCCGGGAGCTGACTGATGAGGAGAAGGCGCAGCTGGATGTGCTCGTGGCCGAAAGAACCGCCGCTGCGGACATTGTCATTACGACGGCTCAGATACCCGGTCGGCGTGCACCGGAGCTGGTCAAGCCTGAAACGGTTGAACGAATGCGCAAGGGTTCGGTGATCGTCGATCTTGCGGCGGCAAGTGGAGGCAATTGTCGTCTTACCCAACCGGACCAAGTCATTGTCCATCACGGGGTGGCCTTGGTGGGCATCACCAATGTGCCCTCGTTGATGGCGGCGGATGCAAGTCTGCTGTTTGCCAGGAACGTATGGAATTTTGTACAGCTTCTGGTTCATGATCAGGGTACCATCGATAGTCATGTTGACGACGAGATCGTGACGGCATCGATGTTGTGCAGGGAAGGAGAGTGGTTGAAGCCTGAATATCGGCAGGGGGGCGAATCATGAACAGTACAGGTGTAGATATTGGACAGACGGTGGCCCAGGCGCATGGGGCTGCTGTGGATCCGTTTGTTTTTTCTTTCACGGTCTTTGTGCTGGCTGTGTTCGTGGGGTATCACGTCGTCTGGAATGTCACGCCAGCGCTTCACACGCCCTTGATGAGTGTGACCAATGCTATTTCCAGTATCATCATTGTGGGTGCATTGCTGGCATCCGGCCCGCAGGAACTTAATCTGGCCACGATGCTGGGGCTGGTTGCGGTCGGTCTTGTTTCTGTCAACATTTTTGGCGGCTTCATGGTGACCCAGCGTATGCTGGCCATGTTCCGCAAGCGCAAGTAAGGGAGTCCTCTGGTGTTGTCCGCTAATCTTGTGGCGCTGTGCTATCTTGGCGCATCCGTATTGCTTATCCTTGCTCTCAAGGGGCTTTCAAGTCCGGAGAGCGCTCGTCGCGGGAATCTCTATGGTATTGCTGGCATGGGGTTGGCCATTATCGTGACCTTGCAGCTTGACGTAGTGCAGAACTATGTCTGGATTGTGGTGGCCATGGCGATTGGTGGACTTATCGGAGGTGTTGCGGCGCGTAAGGTGCCGATGACGCATATGCCTCAAACGGTGGCCTTTATGCATTCGCTGGTCGGCTTGGCAGCCGTGCTTATTGCCATATCAGCCTTTTACAATCCCGTTTCCTATGGGATTGCTGATGCAGCTGGGGGGTTGCGGCTGGCCAGCCGCATCGAGCTTTTTCTAGGTACGTTTATTGGCGCCATCACCTTTACGGCTTCCCTGATTGCCTTCGGCAAGTTGCAGGGGTTGCTTTCCGGGCGCCCGCTGGTGTTCACGGGGCAGCATTGGCTTAATCTAGCACTTGGCGTGATCATGATTGGATCGGGTGTTGTGTTTTGTGTCACCCAAGGCTGGTTGCCATTTCTGCTCATGCTCGCTATTGCGCTTGTGCTTGGTGTTTTGCTGATTGTGCCGATTGGCGGAGCCGACATGCCAGTGATCGTGTCCATGTTGAACTCCTATTCAGGCTGGGCGGCGGCGGGCATTGGTTTTACTCTGGGCAACAATATGTTGATCATTGCCGGTGCTCTGGTTGGCTCAAGTGGTGCTATTCTGTCCTATATCATGTGCAAAGCCATGAATCGTTCGCTGATCAATGTCCTGTTGGGTGGGTTTGGTGGCGAGGCGGCTGCAGTTGGCGGGCCTGAACGTGCGGATCGGCCGGTTAAGGCTGGCAGTGCCGAAGACGCAGCCTTTCTGCTGAAGAATGCACGAAGAGTCATCATTGTGCCTGGTTACGGGCTCGCCGTGGCCCGCGCCCAGCATGCGCTTAAAGAGCTTGTCGACCGGCTTACTGAGCTTGGTGTCGAAGTAAGGTTTGCCATTCATCCCGTCGCCGGTCGTATGCCTGGTCACATGAACGTTTTGCTGGCCGAGGCCGATGTGCCTTATGATATTGTGCATGAGATGGATGAGATCAATGCCGAGTTCGCCGACACGGATGTGGCGGTTGTCATTGGTGCCAATGATGTGACCAATCCGGCGGCCAAGAACGACCCGAATAGTCCGATCTACGGCATGCCCGTGCTGGATGTGGCCAAGGCTCAGCATGTCATCTTTATCAAGCGTTCTCTGTCACCCGGCTATGCAGGGTTGGACAACGAGTTGTTTTACATGGACAAGACCATGATGGTCTTTGATGATGCCAAGAAGGCCTGTGAGGCCATTCTTCAGTCGCTTGGCTGACGCAGCGGGCCGTCTACTGCGTTCCTCTGGGTGCATCTCTTTTTCGCCTCGATTTGCGGGCTAGGCCTGCCTTTTTCGGGGGTTGCTTTGAAGGGAGAAAAAAGTGCTGTCTCGCGGTTGACAGTCCCGTATTGCAGCACTATCGTTCGCGACCCTTCGGACGGGGCGCCGAATAAAGGCTCCACGGCCGGGTAAAGATTCGGGTGAGGTGAACATGCCAACCATCAATCAGTTGATACGCAAGCCGCGCAAGGACAAGCGCAAGATCAACAAGGTTCCGGCTCTGCAGGCCTGTCCGCAGCGCCGCGGCGTCTGTACGCGTGTTTACACGACGACGCCGAAGAAGCCGAACTCGGCGCTGAGAAAGGTCGCGCGTGTGCGTCTGACCAACGGCCATGAGGTTACTGCGTACATTCCAGGAGAAGGCCACAAGCTTCAGGAGCACTCCGTGGTGCTGATCCGGGGTGGGCGTGTGAAGGACCTGCCCGGTGTTCGCTATCATATTCTCCGCGGTGTGCTTGACACGACGGGGGTTGAGGGTCGCAAGCAGGCGCGTTCGAAGTACGGCGCCAAGCGTCCGAAGTAAGAGGAGTCGAAGAAGATGCCACGTAAAGGACCAGCTCCACGCCGGAAGTTGACGCCAGATGCAAGGTATGGCGATGTCAAGGTTTCGAGCGTGATCAACAAGGTGATGCTTGACGGGAAAAAGACGATTGCCGAAGGCATTGTGTACGAGGCAATGGATATTGCGGCCCAGAAAACGGGCAAGCAACCGCTTGAAGTGCTGCATGAAGCGCTTGAGGCCGTCAAGCCTCTGGTTGAGGTCAAGTCGCGTCGTGTGGGTGGCGCAACCTATCAGGTTCCCGTCGAGGTGTCTGAGCGGCGTCAGCAGTCCCTGGCGGTACGTTGGCTGGTTGAGTATGCGCGCAAGCGATCGGAGTACCGTATGGCTGAGCGCCTTGGTAACGAGATTGCAGATGCTGTCTCCGAGCGTGGTGGTGCGTTCAAGAAGCGCGAGGAGGTCCATCGCATGGCCGAAGCCAACAAGGCGTTCTCGCACTTCAGCTGGTAATCCGTTTATTTGTTTGTTGTTTTTGTTCTTTGAATTTATAGGTGAGTGAAGGAGTAGGGCGTGGCTCGTAAGATACCATTGGAGCGATATCGCAATATCGGCATCATGGCCCACATTGATGCCGGCAAGACGACGACGACCGAGCGCATCCTGTATTACACAGGCGTAAGCCACAAAATTGGTGAGGTCCATGACGGTGCTGCCACCATGGACTGGATGGCGCAGGAACAGGAACGCGGCATCACGATCACGTCCGCATGCACGACCTGCTCTTGGAAAGACCATCAGATCAACATTATCGATACGCCAGGGCACGTGGATTTCACAATTGAGGTGGAGCGCTCCCTTCGCGTGCTTGATGGAGCCGTTGGTGTATTCTGCGCTGTGGGCGGTGTCGAGCCGCAGTCGGAGACGCTTTGGCGCCAGGCAGACAAGTATCGCGTGCCGCGCATTGCATTTGTGAACAAGATGGATCGCACGGGGGCTGATTTCTTCCGTGTGGTCGATGAGATCGGCGAGCGGCTCGGGCATAATGCTGTTCCCCTGAATCTTCCGATCGGGGCTGAGGATACCTTCCAGGGCGTGGTTGATCTCGTGCGCATGAAGGCAGTGATCTGGACGGGTGAAGCGCTCGGAGCAAAATTCGAGGTCGTTGATATTCCCAGCGAACTTACGGATCAAGCAGAAGAGTACCGCGAGAAGCTCATTGAAGCTGTTTCCATGGTGGACGATTCACTCATGGAGAAGTACCTCGAGGGTGAGGACATCGGTGAGGAAGAGCTGAAAGCGGCCATCCGCAAAGCGGTCATCGACATTGAAATGATTCCGGTATTGTGCGGTACGGCCTTCAAGAACAAGGGTGTGCAAACGCTGCTGGACGCTGTTGTAGATTACCTTCCATCTCCGATTGATGTACCCGCGATCAAGGGGCACGTCGAAGGGGTTGAGGGCGAGGTAGAGCGCAAGAGCTCGGATGATGAGCCTTTTGCAGCCCTTGCCTTCAAGGTCATGAGCGATCCATTCGTGGGGTCGCTGACCTATTTCCGTGTTTATTCAGGGGTTCTGGAGTCGGGTTCCTATGTGTTGAACTCAGTCAAGAATAAGAAGGAGCGCGTGGGTCGCTTGCTGCAGATGCATGCCAACGAGCGACGGGAGATCAAGGAGGTGCGTGCTGGCGATATCGGCGCGG
Organism: Zetaproteobacteria bacterium; assembly: GCA_003695905.1. Lineage (GTDB taxonomy): Bacteria > Pseudomonadota > Zetaproteobacteria > Mariprofundales > Mariprofundaceae > J005. The sequence goes on from RFGS01000008.1 coordinate 29,683, forward strand.
CAGTTGGGCTGAAGTTGACGACGACCGGCGACACGCTCTGTGATGAAAACAATCCCATTGTGCTTGAGCGCATGGAATTTCCGGAGCCGGTTATTTCCGTGGCCATTGAGCCAAAGACCAAGGCCGACCAAGAGAAGATGGGTGTGGCTCTGTCCAAGCTGGCTGCCGAGGATCCTTCCTTCCGCGTGCATACGGATGAAGAGACAGGGCAGACCATCATTTCGGGTATGGGTGAGCTGCATCTGGAAATCATCGTCGATCGCATGAAGCGCGAGTTCAAGGTTGAGGCCAATGTTGGCAAGCCGCAGGTAGCCTATCGTGAAACCATTCGCAAGGCGGCCAAGGCTGAGGGCAAGTTCGTTCGTCAGACGGGTGGACGTGGTCAGTACGGTCATGTGTGGATCGAATTGCAGCCGTTGGAGCCAGGTTCTGGCTATGAGTTTGTGGACAAAATTGTCGGCGGCGTGGTGCCCAGGGAATACATTCCAGCTGTTGACAAGGGCATTCAGGAGGCCATGGAGAATGGTGTGATGGCCGGCTATCCAATGGTTGATATCCGTGCCATTCTCTACGATGGCTCTTATCATGATGTAGACTCATCGGAGATGGCGTTCAAGATTGCTGGTTCGATGGGCTTCCGCAATGCAGCCGAGCAGGCTGATCCGGTCCTGCTGGAGCCTATCATGAAGGTCGAGGTGGTAACGCCTGAGGAGTACATGGGCGATATCGTCGGTGATCTGAATCGGCGGCGGGGCAAGGTCATGGGCATGAACGACCGCGGCAATGCCAAGGTTGTTGATGCCGAGGTGCCACTTTCTGAGATGTTTGGTTATGCAACGAACCTGCGCTCAATGTCGCAGGGAAGGGCTAACTACACCATGCAGTTCGATCATTACGAGGAAGTGCCAAATAACATCGCTCAGGAAATCATTGAGAGCGTGAAGGGCTGATAGGAGAAGCGACATGTCGAAGGAAAAATTTGAGCGTACGAAGCCGCATGTCAACATTGGTACGATTGGGCATGTGGACCATGGCAAGACGACGCTGA
>RFGS01000059.1 GCA_003695905.1 Zetaproteobacteria bacterium
TCAAATTGAGCGCTTCTCACGCATGTGCGGGGCGAGCATCCCGGCATGGCTGCATGAACGCATGGACCCGATCCGCAACGACCTGGATCGCGTGTTTGAAGCCGGCATCGAATTGGCATCCAGACAATGCGAGGAACTCATCGAGCGCGGCGTACCCGGTCTGCACTTCTATACGCTGAACAAGTCTGCAGCGACCATCGCCATCGTCCGTGCTCTCGGGTTACACCGCACTCGATAACATACTCCTCTAATTAAGCCTCAACGTCATGTTTGTCTTCGGCGCAGATATGTTGGAAATGGAAACTCCACTAGGGGTACCATTATAATAATTGCTGTTAGGATTCGTTTGCCCGTTGAATGTGGTGCTCGAATTGGTGCTCCACATATCCGTCAGAGACCCAAGAGTTCTTCCCATGGGCGTTCCATCCGCCTCCTCGACATCGACCCAGCGATGCCGGTCATTCGTATTTGAGGTCATGTTGTCATCCACATGATAAATGACCAGACCTCCCTTGAAGCGAGGACCAAACCAACGCTCAAAACCTCGGTCATATCCTTGGTCTTGACGGTTTTCAACGACGAAATATTCCTTGCCCGACGCTGACACGCCAAGCTTCAGAACCGTGTTGAACTTGTTGGCCGTCCGGGCACCTGCAGCTACCAGACGTTTTCTGCCTTTCGTGGTCGCACCCGGCTTTACCCAACCGCGTTGGAGCTTGCTCCAACCGGTAGGAGAAACAGGTGTCTGTCCAGCCCATTTATCCTGAGCCTTCATGCCCCAATTTCCTGCCGACATCAAACCGAATGCGCCTATACCGCTAGAACTATTGTCATAGTCGTAAAGATCCGGCCAAGCAAAGATCAAGTGTCCAAGCTCATGGACCATGATACCAAGCGTAGCCTGATGATTGACTTTCCGGGTGCCATGAAGTTCGCCGAACTGCGCATAGCCCAGCAAGCCGTTCCAGTAAGCTCCTACCGTCACCCCATCAACCTTGGGCGGTCGACTGATGGCCCAGGCATGCCCCCACACGCTGCGAGGGATGTTTGCATACGCCGCTTCGTAACCAGCAGCAATGATGACAACCGCCAATTCATTGGAATCAACATAACCATCCCTATTCTTGTCGTATGCAGCAAAATTGACGTATCGGTTGGCGGCCAGGATGGCCTTTTTTGCCAACAGCTGGTTTTTAAGACCTGTATTGTTTCGTGTATTGGGATGATTCATGGGCAGCTTCAACCAGCCAACAATCCCATCATTGCGCTTTCCAAAGGTTTCACGAGCCGGCGCAAGGGAAACATTTTTGTATGACACGGTCCGATAATAATTTCTGATCTCCCGAAGCTTTCTTGCCCATGCTTGGGGAGGGGTCTTATGTCGTTGATTCTTGAACTCCACAAGAATGAACAAAACTCTATCCGCAAACCTTCCAACCGGTCCTGCCTTGGCCGCGGCCGGACCAGCTGCCAACTGCGGATGCAAGGATATTGACCGAGAAAGCGAAGAAGTTGGTCTTACCTTCTGCATGACGGAAGGGACGATTGGAGCATCGGCCCGAATCCCTGAAAGAATCGGCTTGTTCCCCACAAACGATTGGACAATATACCAATAATTGTCCGGAGCCTGGGCAATCGGAAATCCGGCCGCGTTTTCCGTCCAGTTGAGCCACTCATCTCCTCTGCTCTTGGCCACGATAATCGTGCCATCCGGCTGCATTACCGTGAACGGTTGATCCAGAGCTGGTGCCGCATTGGCATTTAGCTGATGAAGAAAAAAGCACCCAAGCAGGACGAAGCAGCCTTTGAGACATCTTTTAATTCCTGCATGCATAAGGGTTCGATACATTTCAAACCTCCGGATCGTCTTACTATGCCATCATTAATAGCACACCCCCTTTGAGGGCGCAAGAAACAGTCATTGCCCTGGAAGGAGTCAAGGAAGCGCTGTGGACGGGAAAAAGCAAAACACCCACTAAAACCAATGCATCAGGATAATTCTTAGGCATAGACGGAAACAAACTCCACTTATCGCAGTCCTGACACCTCTGTTCAACATGTCTGGAGCTCCACACTCGTTGGCGCCTCTTGAATCGCAGGGATAGGACTCCTAAAAATATCAGGACTTTATGAATTTCTGATATGGAGGGCACATGTCCGTCATTTCAATCCGTCCTGAAGCCTTTGAGCGTGAAGTGCTCATTCATTCCCGGCAACAACCCGTACTTGTCGATTTTTGGGCCCCTTGGTGCGGCCCTTGCCGCATGCTTGCGCCTGTCCTGGACACCTTGGCCGAAGCACTCTCGGAACAGATGCGCATCGTCAAAATCAATGTCGATGAGGCAGCTGAATTGGCACATCGCTTCGGGGTTCGCGGCGTACCGAATCTCAAGCTGTTCGTCAAAGGCAAACTGGTCGATGAACGCTCCGGAGCCTTACCCCGAGAACAGCTCAAGCAATGGCTGGCACCTTGGCTGCCTGGTCCAGCCGACCAGGCAATCGCGCAATTGCGGGAACAGGTCGAAAAAGAGGAACGCAACTTGCAAGAGGCCTTGAACGAGGCCGAAGACGTGCTTCAGCGTTATCCGGAGGCCATTCTGGCGCGAAAAGCTCTCGTGGACTGGCTGGTGGAATCCGGTGCATGCGAGCGCGCTCGAGAACATTTACGGCGACTGCCGCCAGCACTGCGCGAGGACGAAGATCTACGCCGCAGGCTACATCTTTGCGAGCTGGGCAGAACCGCTGAGGATTTGCCTTCGCTTGAGGAGCATATACGCAAACATCCGGAGGATCTTGAAGCCCGGCTACGGCTGGCTGATGCACTGACTGCCGCCGAACGCTTCGAGGAAGCGCTCGCGACCTACCTTGGCGTATTGGAAACCGACAAACACTTCAAGGAGGATGCCGCACGCAAAGGCATGCTGAGGGTGTTTGAACTGCTTGGAAACCGTGGGAGTCTCGTTGATAGCTACCGCAAGAAGCTTGCCAGGGCCCTGTTTTGCTGATGCAAGGCAGTTGACGCTGAGGCTCGCCCGGAGACTCACCCGGTTTGCGCGGCACTTGCAAGTTGCGCACCGCTTTGCGATGATGCGCCGCCTTGATACCGGGCGATTAGCTCAGCGGGAGAGCACTGCCTTCACACGGCAGGGGTCGGTGGTTCGATCCCACCATCGCCCACCATACTAACTCCTTGAAAACAGAGAGAAAATAAGATCGAGAAGGCCGACCGGA
>RFGS01000060.1 GCA_003695905.1 Zetaproteobacteria bacterium
ATCGTTATCTTTCATAATCCGCGTTGCTCGAAATCCCGCCAGACCCTGGCCTTGCTTAGGGAGGCTGGCATCGAGCCGAAGGTCGTCGAATATCTGAAGACGCCACCAACACCACAGGAGTTGGAACATATCTTGGACCTGCTTGGCATGGATCCTGAAGATATCATGCGTCGCCAGGAAGCAGATTACAAGGCGCACTTCAAGGGCCGGCAGCTGGACAGGCATGACGCCATTCGGTTGCTGACCGAATACCCGAAGGTTATTGAGCGCCCGATCGTGATCGTTGATGACAGGACAGCCGCGGTCTGCCGGCCGCCGGAGAAGGTGCTCGAACTTCTCAATTGCGCATAGGCCAGGCTTCTTCCCAAGCGCTCAGGAACATCAGTCCGGTTCGCCCTAGCCGCCCAGCTTGCGGGTCTCCCGTTCAATCTGATCCCTGATCAGGTTCAGCAATTCATCGCGTGGCGTGGACGAAACCTGCTCGGCCGGAATGAAAGGCAGGAAGCGCATCGTGACTGTTCCCGGATACTTCATAAAACCTTTCCTCGGCCAACATCGTCCAGCATTGTGCGCCAGTGGCAGCAGACCAACACCGGCCTTTTGGGCCAATGCGATGCCGCCCGATTGATATTTGCCCGTTTTACCAACAGGGGTGCGCGTTCCTTCAGGGAAGATAACAATCCAGCGGCCTTGTTGCAGGAAGCGGCACCCCTGCACAAGCACCTGCTTGAGGGCATCCCTGGGGTTGCTGCGACGAATGGCAATCGTGCCCACGGCCCTCAAGGCCCAACCGAAGAATGGGATGTGCAGCAATTCGCGCTTCAACACCCATGTATAGGGAGGGACAAGCAGGGGCATCATGATCGTTTCCAGGGCCGATTGATGCTTGCCGATGACCACGCATGGCTCATCCGGCAGGTGCTCCAGCCCCTCGATGCGGATGCGAATGCCACAGAACAGTCGCAGCAGTTCACGTGTCAGGAACGACCAAGCCCTGGCCCAGAACCATGCGACAGAAAAGCCGAATGGACGTGAGCATAAGACCAACAATGAAAACACAGGTGTTGTGAGAAAAAACAGCAGGTTGAACAGGGTCGAACGCAGTAGGATCATGAAATCTTGTCTCCCAGCAGGGCCTGAACAGCCTCCAGAAGGCTAGAAAAGCTGCGAACAAGCGGATCGATGCTTTTGGCCTTTTCAAGGATGCTGTCCGCATCGCCGTAACCCGTGCGAACCAGACATGTGCGTACACCGACCCGATGGGCAGCCTCGATATCACGCACCGAATCCCCGATCATCAGGGCATGTCCCGGCGAGTCATTCAATCCAAGCGCATCCAGACAGTCCCGCACAAGGCCGGGGTTGGGTTTTCGGCACATACATCCTTCCTCCGGCGCATGTGGGCAGTAAGCCACATGCATGATGCGGCCGCCCGCGTGTTCGATTGCCGCCATCATCTTTTCATGAATGGCGTGGAATGTGTCTGCATCGAGCATGCCGCGTCCCAGAGCGGATTGATTGCTTGCAATGGCCACAGGAATGCGGGCACGTGTCAAGGCCGCAATTGCCTCCAGGCTCCCCGGAATCGGACGCCATTGGGCCGGACTCAGGATATAATTGGGTGAATCGAAGTTGATCACCCCATCCCGGTCCAAAATCACTCCTCGTATTTCGGACTTCATGGGGCGGCAACGTAAAGGCCATGAGGTAAAAATGCAAACGGCAACAGAGCAGCTTTTTAGCGGGGAATGAAACGCAGTGCCAAGCCATTGTTGCACCATCGCTGGCCAGTGGGTTCCGGCCCGTCGTCGAAGACATGGCCCTGATGGCCGCCGCAGCGGATGCAGTGATATTCCTTGCGTGGCAGCACCAGGCGAAAATCCAGTTTTGTTTCTATTCGCCCGTCGATGGGTGCATAGAAACTGGGCCACCCTGTGCCGGATTCGAACTTGGCCGAGGCATCGAAAAGAGCCAGTCCGCAACCAGCGCAGGCATAGACCCCAGGCCGATGCTCATAGAGCAAGGGTGATGAAAACGGCGGTTCGGTCCCCTGTTCCCTTAGGATATGATATTGGTCAGTCGTCAGTCGCTGACGCCATTCTTCTTCCGTCAGCCGCCATGGTTTCAGATCCATGTTTGCCGCCTCCACATGGTTCCTGTGCATGATCAGGGCGAAGGCTGCAAACAAGCTGCCGGAAAGGATTCTCAGGGCGTGGCGCCGCTTCATGCAAAGTCCGCGACTGCTGCAGGCGAGTTGCCTGCAGCCACGGCATCGTTCGGATGAGGGCGCCCACCTGGACAGTCCGTTGTGTTCTTCATGCCAACAGCCTCGCTAAGGGCATGCTTGACCTGGCGGAAGCTTTCGTCAACAACCGTGCCTGGTCAGTAACGGGGATGGTCATGGAAGCCCCCTTTCCGGGCAACGGGCGACGCATGCCAAAAAGTAGTTGGGTTTTCTCTGAATGAGGAATTTGCATCCACCTAACTCATGCTCGGACAGTCAGCGATCAGTTGCCATGCACTGCGGATCAGGGGGTGGCGTCCCTGCCCTGGCGCGGTCTCCCTGCGCCCCTGCCTCGGTCGTTTTCTCGCTTCGCAGCGGATTTTTTGATGCGTGCCCGCCTTTTGGAGCGGGTGACGTTTTCGTCTTTCAGGTCAGACCAGGCTCGGTCCGGTTCAAATCCCGGGACTACCTGCTGTAGAATTGGTGATTGAATCAGACGTTCGATGCCATGAAGCAATCCGGCCTCTTCGGCACAGACCAAGGATACGGCCTCACCCGTATGGCCGGCACGGCCTGTTCTTCCGATACGATGGACGTAATCCTCAGGTACATGAGGAAGCTCGAAGTTGATCACATGAGGCAACTGTTCGATGTCCAGGCCACGGGCGGCGATATCCGTGGCCACAAGTACACGGACGCGCCCAGCCTTGAAATCCTTCAGGGCCTTCGTGCGTGCCGTTTGGCTCTTGTTGCCATGAATAGCTGTTGTCTTGATTCCATCGTCATCGAGCTGTCTGCTCAGGCGATTGGCGCCATGCTTGGTCTTGGTGAACACCAGAACCTGCCGCCAGTTACCCGTGTGTATCAGATGCGCTAGGAGGGCCCGCTTTTCGGATTTGCCGACCGGGTGAACACGCTGTTCAACCTGATGTGAGGTTTCATTGCGCGCAATCTCGATATGCTCAGGGTGACGCAGTATTCTTCCGGCCAGGCGCTTGAGTTCCTTGGAGAACGTGGCCGAAAACAGCAGGGTCTGTCGCTTTTCCGGCAGCAGTTTCATGATCCGCCGGATGTCGTGGATGAAGCCCATGTCCAGCATGCGGTCCGCTTCGTCCAGGACAAGGCACTGGATATGTGATAGATCGAGTTCGCCTTGATTGGCCAGATCGAGCAGGCGACCAGGTGTGGCAACCAGGATATCCACTCCGCGTCGTAGTAGTCGGATTTGTGGCTGGATGCCCACGCCTCCGAACACCACTGCGGCGCGAATCGGCAGATGTTGGCCGTAGGTCTTTATGCTGCTCTCCACCTGGGCTGCCAGTTCCCTCGTGGGTGTCACAACCAGCGTGCGAATCCGACGAGCGTGTTCACGGGGCGAGTGTTGCAATTGATGCAACAGCGGCAGCGTGAAGGCCGCCGTCTTGCCAGTTCCCGTTTGGGCACAGGCCAGCACATCGCGTCCGGCCAGCACATGTGGAATGGTCGCCGCTTGAACCGGGGTGGGCTTCGTGTATCCCTCGGCGGCAATGGCGCGAAGGATTTCGGCACTAAGGCCGAGTCGTTCAAATGTTTTCATTGTTTGTTTGTCCTATTGCGCATCCGAACAATCCCGTTGTTGCCGGGACTCACTGATCGTGAAGATGCATATCATTTCCGGACACCGGTCCACAGTGACGGACGGGTGAAGGCAGGGGAATCATTGTCCGCCTGCAGGAGGAGTGCACCCTGCAGCATGGTTGGCGAAAGGCAAGCATTGATGTCGAATCGTGATTTGGAGTTGTTTTGCTTTATCCGGCGGCGAGTTTGTTGCCAAGTATGCGTGCATTATCGCATGGCTTTGTCCATGTCGCGCTTCATTTTTCTGCAAAAGAGCGTTCAGAAAACTTTACATATATTTGTTATTATGGACAATTCGGGGCCATGCAAGCCATCGGAGAAAGAATCAAAAGGTTGCGTGAACAACAAGGGTTATCGCAGCGGGCGCTGGCCGAAGCTTCCGGCATCAGCGCTGCGGCTTTATCACAGCTGGAATCCGGCCAGACATCGCCTTCGGTGGCCACGCTGGAAAAGCTGGCCGATGGCTTGGGCATCGCTGTGGCTGCATTCTTCCTCGAACCAGGCGAGGATCAGGACATAGAGCTCTTTGAGCTGGATGACCGGCCGTCCGTAGACTTAAGCCACGGTGGTCGCTTTGTGCCACTCACCGCGTTGCGCCAGCCAACAGGCTTTGAGCCAATGCTCGTGCATCTGGAGCCTGGTGGCAGCTTCGATGAGAACCAGTACGGCATCAAGAGCCCGCAGGTCTTTGTCTGGATGCGCAAAGGAAGTGCCAGGCTAGAGTTCGATGGACGCGAATACGATCTGCACGAGACCCATTCGGTTTATTACGATGCGCGCAAGCCGCATAACTGGCGCAATGTCTCCGACCAGCCGACTGAGCTGCTGATGGTGCGCTCGCGATGAACGCTATGACACTGGCTGCTGGCAGTGGCATCGCGGCTTTGGCTGCGGCTGCCGGTGCAGGACTTCTGCGCGGCCATTTGCAGCGTTCGGCACTTTGCCTGTTTCTTGGGATCTCCGGTCTGCTGTCCGCAAGCGCCGGCTTGGTTGGGTTGCTCACAAGCACGGCAAGTCTGATCTTGCCGCTGGGTCTTCCTTGGTTGCCGATGCATTTCAGAATCGACGGGTTGGCCGCCTTTTTCCTGCTGGTCATCGGCGCATTGCTTGTTCCGGTTGCGATCTATTCGCAGGGTTATCTGAAGGGTTATCAGGGCAGGATGGACGCGCTGGCCGTATTTCTACCGCTGTTCGTGATCGGGATGCAGGGTGTCGTGCTTGCCAACGATGCCTTTGCCTTCATGCTGTTTTGGGAGCTGATGAGCATCTCCTCCTATTTCCTCGTTACCTTCGAGCATGAGAACCTGGAGAACCGCAAGGCTGGTTTCATCTATCTGCTAATGGCTCATCTAGCTGGGCTATTGATCCTGGGCGCCTTCGCCGTGCTCTATGCTTCGGGCGGTTCATTCGAGTTTTCGGCCATGCGTGCAGCCGATATCTCATCATTCTGGGCCTCGGTAGCTTTTTTGCTGGCAGCCTTCGGATTTGGCACCAAGGCGGGAGCTGTGCCGATGCACGGCTGGTTGCCGGACGCTCATCCGGTCGCGCCGTCAAACGTATCCGCGCTGATGAGTGGCATCATGCTCAAGGTTGCCATCTTCGGTTTTGTGCGCGTGACTTGGGATCTGATCGGGTCTGGTGATTTTCAATGGTGGTGGGGCGCAGTGGTGCTGGCCGCTGGTGCCTCCTCGGCCGTGTTTGGCGTGCTGTTTGCGCTGCAGCAACACGATCTGAAGCGGTTGTTGGCTTATCATTCCATCGAGAACATCGGCATCATCCTGATCGGCTTGGGTCTTTCGATGCTGCTGGCCCATTTCGGCCATCCGATGCTGGCTGCTCTTGGCCTGATCGCGGGGCTATATCACACGATCAACCATGCCCTGTTCAAGGGACTGCTGTTCATGGGCGCAGGAGCGGTATTGCACGCAGCCGGTACGCGCGATATGGAGTCCATGGGCGGGCTCGTCCATCGCATGCCGGCAACAGCACTGTTCTTCCTCATCGCCAGTATTTCGATCTCGGCGCTGCCGCCGTTCAACGGCTTCGTGTCCGAATGGCTGACCTTCCAGACCGCGCTGATGAGCCCGCAGCTGGGAGGTGCGCTGTTGACTGCCATTGTACCGTTTTCGGCAGCTATGCTCGCCTTGGCCGGCGCGTTGGCCGCAGCCTGCTTTGTCAAGGTCTTTGGCATCGTTTTCCTCGGCCATGCTCGTAGCGAGGCTGCTGCCAGTGCCCATGAAGTGGATGCATGGATGAAGGTTGGCATGGCGATTCCGGCTTTTTTTTGTCTGCTGTTGGGATTGCTGCCGGTTTTATTTGTGCCGCTGCTGGATGTGATTCCTCGGAACCTGCTGGATGTGTCTCTTGCAGCCCATGTGCACGAGCACGGTTGGTTGTGGCTGAGTCCGGTGGATGTGAGCCATGCGTCGTACTCGGCGCCTGTAGCGTTGGCCGGCATGCTAACCATCGGGGGGCTTGCCTTCTGGTGGCTGCATCCAAAGGGCAGCACGGTGCGACGGGGTTCGATCTGGAGCTGCGGCAACCCACACCTGAATGCACGCATGCAATACACTGCTACCAGCTTTTCGCAGCCGCTTCGGCGCATTTTCGGCGGTATTTTGCAGCCGGATGAGCATGCGCATATCGAGCGACCAGCGCACAAGCTTCTAAGCCAAAAGGTGCGGCATGCCGTGCATGTCGCCGATCCTGTCGTGAACCGTTTGCATCGGCCGCTTGCCGATGCCGTGTTGACCTTGGCCCACGCTGTGCAAAAGGAGCACCAGCGAGGTATCCATGCCTATCTCGCCTGGACGTTTGCTACGGTTCTGGTGTTGCTGGCGGTGTTTACATGAGTGGGACGTCCCTGTTCCTGCAAATCGCTCAGGCCGTGGTTTTGGTGTTGTTCGCACCGATTGCCGCAGGTGTTGTGTCCACAGCCAAGGCCAGGCTGCAAAACCGTCGCGGTGCAGGGGTGTTGCAGCCATGGCGCAATCTCATCAAGCTCTTTGGCAAGCAGGTCGTCTTGGCCGAAAATGCCTCGTGGATCTTCCGCTTTGCACCCTATGTCGTGTTTACGGCTACGATCATGGCGGCATCCTGTGTGCCACCACTGCTGGTGCATACGCCGCTGTCGTTGACCGCAGATGTCATCGCTCTGGTGGCGCTCTTGGCGTTGGCCCGCTTCTTCCTGGCGCTGGCCGGCATGGACATCGGCACGGCCTTCGGCGGCATGGGGGCCAGCCGAGAGATGACCTTTTCGGCCTTGGCCGAGCCCGCGATGCTGATGAGCGTGTTTGTGCTTTCCATCGGCGCGCAGAGCACGAATCTGACCACCATGATCTCACACACGCTGAACACGCCCATCGTGCTGCAACCCTCCCTGGCTTTTGCACTGGTGGCCATGCTGATGGTCGCCGTGGCCGAGAATGGTCGCATTCCGGTGGACAATCCAACCACGCATCTGGAGCTGACCATGATCCATGAGGCGATGATCCTGGAATACTCCGGTCGGCATCTGGCGTTGATGGAATGGGCTGCGATGATCAAGCTGACCCTGTTCGCCACATTGATCATCGATTTGTTCTTGCCCTGGGGTATCAGCATTGATGCAAGCCTTGCTGGCGTGGCCATGGGGTTGGTTGCCTGGCTGCTCAAGCTCATCGGCTTCTTGCTGGGATTGTCGCTGGTTGAGACTTATTTGGCCAAGTTACGGTTGTTCGAGGTGCCGGAGTTTCTTTCCACGGCTTTTGTGATTGCCTTCTTGGGGTTGTTGACGCATTACATGCTGGAGATTGGCACATGAGCATGAGCCTGGTGCAGCAATTGGTCGACGGCCTTGCAGCGCTGATGCTGCTGGTCTCCTTTGCATTGTTGGCCCAGCACCGCCTTCTTTCTGTGCTGCACTGGTTTGCGGCACAGGGCGTGCTGTTGGCCGTAACCGCCACCATTGTCGCCTACGGCACCGGCAATCATGAGCTTTATATCTCAGCGGTCATGACCTTTCTGCTCAAGGGCTTGCTGTTGCCCTGGCTTCTTTGGCATGTGATCAAACGACTGCATGTGCATCGCGAGGTTGAGCCCCTGGTGAACCTGACCCTGACCATGCTCATTGCACTGGGTATCACGCTGTTTTCCTTCCATATCATCCAGCCGATCGAGAAAATCTCGGAGTCGCTGACCAGCGATTCGATGGCCATTGCCACGGCCTGCGTTCTGCTGGGCATGCTGATGATGATTACGCGCAGGAAGGCCATCACGCAGGTCATCGGTTTTCTGGCCGTGGAAAACTCGCTGTTCTTTGCCGCCATCGGCTCGACCAACGGTATGCCGCTGGTGGTCGAGATCGGTATCGCTTTTGATGTGCTGATTGCTGCACTGATCTTCGGGCTGTTCTTCTTCCAGATCCGAACGACGTTTGATTCCTTGGAGGTGGACGCGATGCATGCTGCGCTCCAGGACCGGGAGGATGAGGCGTGAGCATGTTTCTTGGCACGCTGGTTGCGCCGCTGTTCGGTGGCCTGATGCTGGCGTTGGTGGCCAATACTCGTCTTGCCTTCGGCATCAATGTCGCTACCGGTGTGGCGACCTTCGGTTTCAGCCTGGCGCTTGCCCTGGGAATTCTTGAGAAGGGAGCGCTGAATCCCGTCGGCGGCTGGTTCTTCCTCGACGCTTACAATGTCTTCCTGATCGTGCTGACGACCTTTGTCGGCATGACCACGGCCATCTTCTCCGGTCCCTATATGCGCCACGAAATCGAGCGTGGTCGCATGGATGCGCAGCGCATGCGGTTGTATCACAGCATGTTTCAACTATTCCTTTTTGGCATGCTGCTTGGATTCACGACCGATAACATCGGCGTGCTTTGGGTCAGCTTGGAGCTGGCTACGCTGGCAACCGTATTGCTGGTTTCGTTGTACCGCACGCCAGCGTCGATTGCTGCGGCATGGAAGTACTTCATCCTTTGTGGCATGGGGATTGCGCTGGCGCTGTTCGGCACGGTTATGGTTTTTTTCACTGCCTCCAACGTGCTCGGTCACGGCAACGAGGCTTTGAGTTGGACACGGCTGCTTCAGCATGCTTCCGAACTCGATCCCGCGGTAATGATGATCGCTTTCTGTTTTCTTATGGTCGGATATGGCACCAAGGTGGGGCTTGCACCCATGCATGCCTGGCTTCCCGACGCCCACGGCGAAGGTCCGACACCGGTTTCGGCTGTGCTTTCCGGCTTGCTTCTGAATCTGGCACTATATGCGCTGGTGCGGCTGAAGATGCTGGTCGATGGAGCCACAGCCTCGGAGACGGCTGGGCACATCATGATGGCCTTCGGCTTGCTGTCGCTGATCGTGGCGGCGTTCTCGCTGCACAAGCAGCGCGACATCAAGCGCATGTTCTCGTTTTCTTCAATTGAGCACATGGGCCTGATGACCTTCGCCTTCGGCATTGGAACCCAATTGGCGAGCTTTGCGGCCCTGTTGCACATGACCGTACATTCGCTGGTCAAGTCCGGCATCTTCTTCACCGTCGGCCATGCGGCGCAGGCGATGGGCACGCAAAAGATGGCAGAAATTCGGGGCTTGATCCGGCATCATCCCGGTATCGGCTGGGGTCTTTTGATCGGCACGGCAGCCATCGCCGGCTTCCCCCCGTTTGGCGTGTTTACCAGTGAATTCCTGCTGTTTACTGCCACCATTGATGCCCATGCCTGGACATGTGTGCCGTTGCTCCTCGGCCTATTGATCGCCATGGCTGGTTTGTTTCGCTTCGTGCAACCAATGGTCTATGGCGAAACGGCTGCACAGGCCGTGCCGGTGCGGGTCAACATGCTACCGGTTTATGTGCACCTGGCACTGGCGTTGGTGCTGGGTCTTTCCATTCCAAGCTTTCTGTCCGGCTGGTATGAGCAGGCTGCGGCGCTGATCGTCACGACCTCGGTGGAGGGTCTATGAGGCATAAGGCCAATACTTGGTTTGCCGAACGACTAGGCGATCAAGGCATCCGCACGACCTACCTTTCAGACCATCATCCGGCGCACATGCCTTGCCTTGAAATCATGCGCTTGGAATGGAAGCACGCGGCCGAAGAGGCCAGAAGGCTGGACATGCGGCTGGTTGCCCTATGGGCTGCAGAGGCCGGCTGCCACGATCAGGACCAGCATGCAAGACAGGGGCTATATGCCTACATGGCCTTCGCCCATCCCGATCATCGGCATGCGCTGCTGCGGACGCCACTGGATGCGAAAAACCCGCAGCTCCCCTCAATCGCCTCGGAATACATTGCAGCCAGCCGTATGGAAAGACACATGGCGGATATGTTCGGCATCAGGATCGAAGGTGCCCCTGATGCACGTCCCTGGATCAGGCATGAGCATTGGCCTCAGGATGCCCTGCCATTGCGCAAAGGCTTTGATGCCCAAAGCCCCATGGCCGTCAGTTCGGATTGCGGGGATTATGATTATGTCCGCTCGACAAGCAGCGGTGTCTATGAGATTCCGGTCGGACCCGTACATGCTGGTATTATTGAACCCGGACATTTCCGCTTCCTTGCTGTCGGCGAGCAAATCCTGAATATGGAAGAACGTCTGGGTTATGTGCATAAGGGCATCGAGCGGGCTATGCAGGGGCGTGATGCCATGGAGGGAATCAGACTCGCGGCCCGCGTCTCGGGCGATTCCGCTGTAGCTCATGCCTGGGTCTTTGCCCAGGCCGCTGAATTCGCCGCTGACATTGAGCCGCCGAAGCGCGCCAGTTTCATTCGTGGTATCCTCTGCGAGCGCGAGCGTATCGCCAATCACATTGGTGACATCGGCGCCATCTGCAACGATGCAGCCTTTGCCTTCATGCACATGCAGATGCAGCGTTTGCGCGAAGAAATGGCGCGTCTGCATCAGGAGATCTTTGGTCACCGGCTGCTGTTCGATACCATCGTTCCGGGCGGTGTCAGTGTGGATCCTGATGCCAAACAGCTGGCGCGGCTGAAATGGCAAACCACCGCCATCGCTGAAGAAGTCGAACGGTTGCGTTCGCTCTATGCCGACCATCCTTCCATCCAGGAACGGGTCATCGGATCCGGGGTTGTCGCCATTGACGATGCCCGCGACATCGGTCTGCTGGGTTATGCTGGACGAGCATCAGGTCATTACCCCGATGAACGCATCGAGGAGGCCTATTCACCGTATGACGAGCTTGAGGTGAACGTCCCCGAGGGTAGAAATGGTGATGTCGCCACACGTGTCTGGGTGCGCTTTGAGGAGATTGCCGATTCGGCGCGTTTGATCGGAGAAATGATTGACAGCTTGCCAGATGAGTCATGTTCGTTGGAATGGAGGCCACCCGAGCCTGGTGTGTCTGGCTTTGCCGCCATTGAGGGCTGGCGTGGTGAAATCGCAGCTTGGGTGCGTTTCGGAGAGGATGGGCTGATTGATCGCTATTTCGTCCGTGATCCATCGGTTATCAACTGGCTGGGTCTGGAACTGGCCGTGCGCGAGGTGCCGGTGCCGGATTTCCCGCTGAACAACAAATCCTTTAATTGCTCGTATTCGGGCAACGACTTGTGAGGTCACGATGCTGAGGCTTTTGCGTCAGATCGCCCGTGTTGGCACGATCACCGAAGAACTTCGGGAAAGCGATGCCTACGAACGGGCCGGTCGCGAGCTGGCAGCCATGATCAACAAGCGCTTTGCAGGCTCGTTGGCTATCCGCGAGGTCGATGCGGGTTCCTGCAACGGCTGCGAACTGGAGATCCATGCCACAAACAATGCCTTCTACGATATCGAGCGCTTCGGCGTGCATTTTACCGCCTCTCCCCGTTTTGCCGACATGCTGCTGGTCACAGGGCCTGTGTCGGTGAACATGAAAACGGCCTTGGAGATGACCTATGAAGCCACGCCTGACCCGAAGTTGGTCGTGGCTATTGGCGATTGTGCTGTCAACTGCGGCGTTTTTGGTCGCGACAATTATGCCATTGCTGGTGCTGTGTCCGATATCATTCCTGTGGATGTGGTCGTTCACGGCTGTCCGCCTACGCCCACCGACATCATTCGCGGCATCCTCGCCGCCATCGATGGTATGCCTTGAAAGATGTGCCCATGATCTTAACCTCAAGGGCATGAATCGTACGTCTCGGATCTCCAGGTTTCGGTCGCAGCTCTATGGCCTGCTCGAGGAGCAGGAATCCTTGGCCTCGCGACTGTTCAATGGTTTTATTATGTTCCTGATTCTGGCCAATGTTCTAGCCGTTGTGCTTGAATCGGTCCGGTCGATTCGTCTTGCTCATGAGGCGTTCTTCCAGGGGTTTGAGATCTTTTCCATTGTCGTTTTCACACTCGAATATCTTCTGCGCGTATGGGTATGTACGGAAAAACCCATATATTTTAGACCGGTCAGAGGGCGGTTGCGGTACATGGTTTCATTCATGGCCATCGTAGATCTGCTGGCCATTTTGCCCTTTTACTTGTCGATGTTTGTCACGCTGGATACGCGCTTTCTGCGCGTGTTGCGTTTATTGCGGGTGTTCAAGCTCACCCGACATTTCCAGTCACTAGAAATCCTGATCCAGGTTCTACGCATGGAGGCTCCGGTGCTGGGCTCTTCCCTGTTGATGCTACTTGTGTTGGCTGTGCTGGCTGCGGGTGGTATCTATGTCGTCGAGCATGATGCACAGCCCGAGGCCTTTGGCAGTATCCCGGCCGCCCTGTGGTGGGCCATTGTCACGCTGACCACGGTCGGGTATGGCGATGTCGTGCCCCAAACCGATGCCGGACGTTTTTTTGCATTGATCATTACGATGTTGGGTGTGGGCATGGCCGCGTTGCCAGCCGGTATCATTGCCGGTGGGTTCAGTCGGGAGATGCAAAAACGTCGCGAAATTTACCAGACCCGGGTCAGGGAAGCACTTGAGGATGGCGTCATCACATCCGAAGAGCAGGAGCACCTGGAGCAAATCCGGCGCCAACTCGGGTTGGACATTGAGGACGCCAGAGCTGTGACGAGGGCAGAATTCAACATCCTCTCCCAGATCGGTCAGAGCAGGTGCCCGCACTGCGGCAAGTCCCTGCTTGGGAACAGGGAAGACGATGTTTGAACCCAGGGAGCTGCCTGCTCGGTTTAGGCCTTCCTGACAAACTCCGATTTCAGGGACATCGAACCAATGCCTGGGATTTTGCAGTCGATGTTGTGATCGCTCTCGGGTTTGAGACGGATATTTTTGACCTTGGTTCCTACCTTGACAACAGCCGAGGATCCTTTGATCTTGAGGTCCTTGAGGACCACGACAGTGTCTCCATCCGCAAGCGGTGTTCCATGGGCGTCCCTGACAGCGGGAGCTTCCGTGGTGCTGTTGTCTTGTTGGTCTGTCCATTCATGGGCGCATTCGGGACAGACGTACACTCCGCGATCCTCGTAGGTGTATGTGGAGCCGCACTGTGGGCAGCTGGGCAAGGTGCTCATGGTCTTTGCTTCCTATCCATCGAACAGATTTCTGCAAACTATGTTCAGAGGCTAGATGCTCTATGAGAAGGCCCTTTGTGACAAGCTTTTCCTCCCGTTCCCGGTCAGATGATGTGCGCATCCTTCAGTATGTGTCGGAGCACGAAGCCAGCAAGCATGAAGCCGAACAAGTTCGGCATGTAAGAGATTGTGCCATTGACGGCTCGCGGTGCAGCTTGGGGATCATTCGGAATCGGCTGCTGGGGCAAAGGCTTGATCGGTTTTTCGGGCGAGAAGACGACAGGGTAATCCAGTGTTTTTCCCATCTTCCGCAAACGGCGTCTGAGATTGGCAGCCAAGCCGCAATTGTAGGTGTCTGCCAGTGTGGTCATTCGCACCTGGGTCACGTCGAGTCTGCCCCCTGCCCCGAGGCTTGAGACGACAGGGATGTTCAGGTCCTGACAGGCCGCCACAAGCATCGCTTTGCAGGCTACAGAGTCGATGCAGTCGATGACGTAATCAGGCCTTGGCCCAGTCCCCAGCTGTTCATGGATGTTGCCGGGGTTTAGGAACAGCTTTTGCGCCTCCAATTGCACGTTGGGATTGATGTTACGGATACGTTCTGCCATGACCTCAGCCTTCGGGCGGCCAAGCGCATCCATCGTACAGACGATCTGGCGATTCATGTTTGAGAGTCCGACCACATCGTGATCGATGATGGTCATCTGTCCGATGCCTGCCCTGGCTATGGCTTCGGCTGCCGCACCACCGACGCCGCCAAGCCCGACGATGAACACATGGGCACGGGCAAGCTGTGCGAGGCCTGCATCACCGATCAAGATATGGGTTCGTTCCCAGGCTATTCGTGCATCGAAACTCATGCCTTGGCTCCATTGTGGCTTGTTTGGAGGGAAAACAGCCTTGCGGCATTGGCATTTAGTTGCAAGGCCAGTTGTTCAGGCGCTATTGCACGGATGCAAGCCAGCTGCGCAAGAATGTGTGGCAACACGGCTGGTTCATTGAGCCTGTTTGCATCCAGGGATTGGTCAGGCGCGTCGGATTCAATGAGCAGGGCTTCCAATGGGAGCTCATTGGCCAAGCCCCTTAGCCGGTTGGATTTGAGCAGCATGGTTCCGAGTCCCAGATAAAAGCCACGCGCAATCAGCCGCTCGGCCTGTTGCCTGCTGCCGACAAAGCCGTGCACGACCCCCCTGATCCCCGGCATCTGTTCAATGATGGCGATCAGCCGGTCCAAGGATTTGTACGCATGCAGGATGACTGGCTTTTCAAACTCCTTGGCCAGTCGCAACTGCTGGCAAAGCCAGTTTTCCTGCAATGCTTGGGTTGGGCGATTCGGTCCGAAGTCAAGCCCGCATTCGCCCACAGCTACGGCTTGCTCCAGAAAGCCGCGCAGGATGAGCAGATGAGACGTTTGGTGTCTGTCACAGTACCAAGGGTGAATGCCGAATGCGGCATGAACACCAGCATGAGTGTTGCTCAGGGCCAGTAGTCGATCCCAATCATCGATGCTGGCGGATGCAACAACCCATTGGGTTACACCTGCCCCCCGGGAACGTTCCAGTACCTCTTCGAGTTGACCGGACAGGCGTTTATCCGCCAAATGGCAGTGCGAATCGATCAACATGGGTAAAAATCCAAATTGATCACCGAGTTCCGGTCCATCGGGTCAATTCAGGTGTGCCCACGACGGCAGTTGCCAGAAGTCAGTGTCGAAGGCCCAGGGGCCCAGCATGACAACGCCTATGGTTACCAGCAGCACACCCGCCAAGTTCAGCAAAAGCCCCGTCCGCGCCATGTCACGGACACGAAGCTGGCCGGAGCCGAAAACAATGGCGTTGGGAGGGGTGGCCACAGGCAGCATGAAGGCCAGGGAACAGGAGATGGTGGCGGGAATCATCAACAGCAGAGGATGAATGCCGAGCGCGACAGATACGGCAGCCACGATGGGCAACAAGGTTTCGGCCGTGGCTGTGTTCGAGGTCAACTCGGTCATGAATGTGACACCCAGGCACAACAGCGATACAATGATAATCGGCGGCAGAGCCGCCAGATCCGAGCTTTGTTCAGCGATCCAAAGGGCGAGTCCGGAATCACGGATACCCGTGGCCAGGGCAAAGCCGCCACCGAACAGCAGCACGATGTCCCAGGGGATGTCCCGGAATGCGCTGCCATCGAGCAGCCGTTTCCGTTCCGCTTCGCCGGGCAGCAGGAACAACCATAGGGCCATAAAGATGGCAACCACCCCGTCGTTGATAAACGCAGGCTCCGGCATCAGATGTGCCCATCCGTGAAGCACATGAGAGCCGAAATGTAGATCAGCACGGAAAAGCCAGAGCAGGGCAAGGAGGATAAACACAACGGCAACGCGCACTTCCGGCCCCCTCATGGAGCCCAGATGACGCATCTCATGTTGGATGGCTGCAATGTCAATGGGTGCCTGTGTGCTTGCAAGGTAGCGGTGGCTGAGCAACAGGAAGGCCACGACGAAAAGGGCTAAGGCAATGGGCAGGGCCAGCACCATCCATTGGTTGAAGGCCAGCTCCGGGGCATCGGGAAAGCTGATGGTCAGGATGCGGGCTAGGGAGAGGTTTGGCGGAGTGCCAACAAGGGTCGCGATGCCGCCGATGCTGGCTGCATAGGCAATGCCCAAGAGCATGGCCACAGCCAGCATTTGTCCCTCCCGTTTGTCGAGATCGGATCTGATACTCTTCAGTACGGCCAGGGCGATGGGAACCATCATCATGGTGGTAGCCGTGTTGGAAATCCACATGGAGAGTAGGGCTGTGGCGCTCATGAAGCCCAGAAGCATGCGCTGCGGTGAGCCCGCAGATCGGAGCAACAGAAAAAGTGCAATGCGTCGGTGAAGATTCCACCGTTGCATGGCGATGGCCACTAGAAAACCGCCGATGAACAGAAAGATCACCGGATTGATATAGGCGGAAGCCGTTTCCTTGCCGCTCATGATGCCCAGAATGGGAAACAGCACCAGCGGCAGCAGGGACGTTGTGGCCAGCGGAACAACCTCGCTAATCCACCAGAGTACCATCCAGATGGCCGTAGCCGCACACCATCCCGCGAGCGGGTGAGTGGGTATTTGCAGCAACATGCCGGTCAGTGCAAACAGTGTAGGCCCTGCGACCAGCATCAGGCTTCCTGAAAGCCCTGGCCTTGTTGCGTTCGGTTTCAGGATTGAATACCCTCCGGCAGCCGATCGAATCGGGCTTCAGTCGGTAGTGGATAGGCCTTTCGGGTTCCAGACTCCGAGAATTCGATTTTCATACGCTAACGTTAGTGCGGCCATGGGTCAGTGGCAAATCATTGGACTGCATTTGAGTGATGCGATTTCCTGGATCGGACTAACATTTACTGGTCAGCCTGCTAGGCTGCGCCTGAAGTCAGCCGAAGGAGGGAGATCATGAAGGTTCTGGTTGTCGGTGGTGGCGGGCGTGAGCATGCGTTGTGCTGGA
>RFGS01000061.1 GCA_003695905.1 Zetaproteobacteria bacterium
AACAGCATTCCAGCACTGAGGGGCAGAGCCACGGTCAACAGGATGGTTTGCATCATCGGCCAGAATGGGATGTCCATGAAGGCTCCGCCAAGCGCGCTGACCAGCCAGGGGGTGATCAGCGGTGAAAGCATCGTGGCCAACATGGTCATCGCAATCGAAAAGGCCACGGCACCACCGGCAAGATAGCTGATGACGTTGCTGGCCATGGCTCCTGGAGCGCAGCCGACGATGATGAAGCCAAGCGACAGCATCGGGCTGGCCCCCCAAGCCAATGCGATCATGGCAGCGCCGAATCCAAGCAATGGCATGACCGTGAATTGAGCGATTACGCCGATGGCAATACTGGCGGGTCGGCGTAGGGCCTCACGGGATTCGCCGGCATCAAGCACAAGCCCGAGCGCGAACATCGTGGCCGTGAAGAACCACATGAACATTGAATCGAAGATCAGAAATGCTGAAGGGAAGGCATAAGCCATCAAGGCGCCCGTCAGCGTTGCGGCAGCCAGATGTTCTGCGACAGAGATGCGTGCCATGGCGGTTCAGCCTGCCATCACACTTGGTTTATGCCA
This sequence comes from Zetaproteobacteria bacterium, assembly GCA_003695905.1. Lineage (GTDB taxonomy): Bacteria > Pseudomonadota > Zetaproteobacteria > Mariprofundales > Mariprofundaceae > J005. The sequence continues at coordinate 570 of RFGS01000061.1, forward strand.
ATTCTGCCATCCCTTGAAACCGAAAAGGGTCCCGCAAGGGACCCTTTACAAACGGTGTCTGGCATCAGGGGAGGGAGGGGAGGGAGGGAGATACCAGACAGGCGTAACCATAGATACCGGCTGTGATGAGAAGATGAAGCCGTTGTTAAAAAATGTTTAGCTGCGCTTATGTGTTGCGAGGCGGTGCACGATCAGGGCAAGGGCATGCTTTAGGTCAAGCGCGATTCCCAATGCTGCCGGTACGGAATACAGCGTGATCAGCGTCGAGAACATCAGTCCCCAGGAGAGGGCTAGGGCCATCGGTGCTACGAACGGATCGAAGCCGCCCCAGCCGTAGGCTGTGGGAAGCAGGCCAACGACGGTCGTGATTGCGGTCAGCAACACGGCTCGCAATCGGCGCTTGCCTGATTCAACGATGGCTTCGCGCCATGGCATGCCCTCGGCCAGTTTACGCTGAATGAACACGGCCATGACCAGGGACGAGTTGACCACGACGCCGGTTAGGGCAACAAAGCCCATCATGGCCATGAATGACAGCGGTTCCCCGTGCAGGAAGAAGCCCACGACGATGCCAATAAGACCGAAGGGTATGGCCAGCATGACGAGCACGGGGTAAGCCACGCTGTTGAATTGAATGGCCAGGATGACGAAGATGCCGAGAAGCGCGAACAGGAAGCTGATCACTAAGCCGCGGACCGACTCTTGGCTGCGCTCTTCTTCTCCACCTAGGTGATAGTGAACCTTGTCGCGGTCTTGGGCCAGCCATTCACTTGCGTGTCCAGCCACTTTGCTGTTCAGTTCCTTGGACGTGAGTCGCTTTGGATCCACTTCGGCGGAGACATTGATGACCCGATTGCCGTCCTTGTGACGGATGCTGTTCAAGCCTTGGGCCTGTTCGATGTGCACGATGCTTCCCAGGGGGATCAGCCCGCCGCGCTGGTTCGGTATGCCTAGCGCAAGCAGCGTGTCGATGCTTTGCTGGCTATCCTCGGGAAAGCGGATGGTGACATCGACCTCCTCCTTTCCGCGTTTGAGCGTGGAGATGCGTAGGCCATCGAAGGCAGCCTTGATGTGTGAGGCTGCAGTGGCCAGATCAACGCCAGCCCAGGTGGCACGTGCACGGTCAAGCGTGATGTGCATCTCTGGCGGTCCTGGTTCGAGATCTGACTCGATGGCATAGGCCCCCTCGATACCATGCAAGTAGCTCACGAGCCGTTTGGCGGTGCGTTCCAGAGCGACCTCGTCGCTGCCGGTCAGTTCCACCTGAAGCGCCCGTCCAACAGGTGGACCAGGCTTTTGCATGGCGAAGCTGATATCGATGTTCGGAAACAGGGGAGGGATCTCCCGCTGAATGCGCTCCAGTACGGCATAGGCCGATTGCGTGCGTTCGGTGAATGGAATCAGAATCACGCGGACGAAGCCGAAGCGGTCACCGAGTTGCTTGAGCGCTTCGCGTTGATCGGCGCTATTTTCCCCGGCAATCATCGTCGTTGTCTCAAGGATCTTTGGATCAATGCGTTTGCGCACTTCGCGATCAATGGCCAACAGTGTTGCGCGCGTCTGTTCGAGTGTTGTGCCCGGGGGCATGGTCACGCGAAGATAGAATGTGGATTCCGCGCCCGGGGGGAAGAGTTGGAATTTCATGGTCGAGGCGAGCAGGAAAACGCCAGCGAGAGCCAGTGCTGTCAGCATGATGGTCAGATAGCGCCATTTCAGAGCCAAGCGCAGCGTTGAGCTATAAATCCGGGTCAGCCAAACAAAGAGCCATCGTTCCCCCGGGTGTTTGCGTGGGTTGGCCACGTCGCGGATGTGATTGGGAAGAATAAACAGCGCCTCCAGCCAGGAGAACAGAAGCAGAGTTACGACGACCACCGGTATGGAATAGACGAACTTGCCAATGATGCCGCTCATGTGCATCAGGGGAAGAAATGCGACGATTGTGGTCATGACCGTGGCTGTGACCGGCCCGATAAGTTCAACCGTGCCGCGAATGGCTGCCTGTTCCGGCGAAAGACCCTGTTCCATATGCCAAGTTGCATTTTCTCCGATGATGATCGCATCATCGACCATCAGACCGAGAACCATGATGAAACCGAACATGGTCAGCAGATTCAGTGTAACACCGGACAGATAAAGCGCGAGCAGCCCTGAGAAGAAGATGATCGGCAGTCCCCATGCCGTCGTAAAGGCTACGGCTGGTCTGAGGAAGAGCAGCAGCGTGAGCAGAACCAGCACCAGGCCGATGGCTCCGTTGCTGGTCAGTACGCCAAGGCGTAGGCGCGTGATGGTCGAGAAGTCATTGTAGATGCGGACCTGAACATTCTTGCCATATTTTTCAGGAACTGTTTTCAGATAGCCGCGCACGGCATCGACGAGATCGATGATGTCTTTGTCGGCCTTTTTGAGCACGATCATGTTTACGGCAGGATCCCCTTGGGCGGCTACATAGCGGCTTGGTCGTTCAAGGGTGGCCATGACTTGGGCAACATCACCCAGACGCAGGGCATGGCCTTCATCATTGGTCCTGAGCACGAGATTGGCCGCATCTTCGGCCGAGCGGAATTCACCGGTAATGCGAAGAATGCTCTGTCCGTCCGGGTTTTTCAGGCGCCCCCCCGGGGCATCGATGTTCCATGCTCTGACCAGGCGGACGATATCCCCTATGGATACGCGATGCTTTTGCATGGCTTCGGGGTCGGGCACGATGCGGATCTCTTCCTTGCGATCTCCCTGTACGAGTACGCGAGCAACTCCATCGATGTTCAGTACATCATCTTCGATCTGGTCGGACAGATGCTTGAGTTCCAAGGGAGTGAAGGGGCCGAATATGGAAAAGGTCAGCACAGGTGCCTGTTCTGATTTGACCTCGGTGATCACGGGGTCGGCAGGCAGGTCATCGGGCAGATCGGCCCGATTGATGGCTTGCTGGATGTCGGAGACCAGTCGCGAGCGATCCTCGAAGTTTGGATCCACCTCGATACTGATCTGCATGGTTCCGAGAAAAGCCGTGGATCGGATGACATTGATGCCATCAATCCCCTTGAGTTCCCGCTCGATTGGGGTCACCAGCAGGCGTTCGATCTCCTTGGGAGCCGCGCCGGGGTAGACTGCATTGATGACAATGACATCGAAGTTCACGCTGGGAAAAGCTTCCCGCTGGATGCTTGATGCTGCATAAAGGCCTCCGGCCAGCAGCATTATTGAGACGAGGTTGACCAGCACGCCGCGCCGCACGAAAAAGGAGATGATGGATGAGATCATGGCTGCGGAGCCATATGACCGGAGAACTCAGGCAGCCAGGATACCAGTGCTCCTGTGGCCCATTGCCATTGCCAGCAGGCAAGCTCGAGGCTGAGCTGCTGGGTCTGCCATTGTTGTTCGGCCAGGTACAGGTCATGTTCGGTTTGGATCAGGTTGTGTGTGTCCGAACGCCCCTCGCGGTAGAGCTGCATCTCGGCAGCGAACTTGCGCCGCTCGGTGTCGAGTTGTCGGTGTGCAAGTCGGAGTACTTCTCTTAGGGAGCTGATCGTGCTCTGCAGGCGCGCGAGATCATCATGCACGGATTCGGCGAGCTGTCTTTTTTGCGCCTGCAGCTTCTGTCGGGTCAATTCGGCCTCGCGGATGGCCGATTTTTCCTGATGCCGATGTAAGGCATCGGACCATTCGACGGACAGGGCAGCATACTTGTCGTTAATGCTCAGAGTTGAGGCTGCCGCCTTACCTGCTGATGCCGCTAAGGAGCGTGTTCCAAGTTCGGCAACGAGATCCAGCTGCATGCGGTCCTGATCCCGGGCCATGAGCAAGCGGGCTTCTTGAGCACGGATCCGAGCATCGAAAACGGCGAAATCAGGACGCTGTCTGGTGGCCATCTGCAGAGCCTTACCGGTGTCGAGCGATTGAATCACAGGTAATGGAGGCAGTTGAATCCGCACTGTTGCTTGCGTAGGACGGATCATGAAGCGATTGAGTTCCGTGCGGTCGATCTCATACTGCAGGCGTGCCTGCTGCAACTGTGTTTTGCGCGCGGAAAGCAGGGCTTCGGCTTGGAGACGTGCCGTCTCTTCAACGAGCCCCAGAGATGCACGACGTTTCTGGTATTGAAGCAGACGCTCGGCACGCTTGACAGCCAACAAGGCGTAGTGAATGTTGAGCTCGTCCTTTGCCAGTGTGAAAAAGCGATTGATTGCACCCAGCATCAGTTGATATGCCGTGACCTTCCATTGGAGATAAGCAGCCGTTTCTTGTTCGCGGGCGGCCTGCTTGCCCAAGACATAGGACGGGAATTCGTTGCCTTTGGCCAGTGGATGTCTGATATTCAGGTTGATCTGGCTGCGATAGGCGGGATTGATGGCAGCCAGCTGGGCTGCAAATGGAGAGTTGAAACTCTGCTGCAGGCGGGTGTACCGTGCATCCAGGCCAAGGGTGTCTCCGCTCGACAACGGCTTCTGGATGGAGGCCGACAACTGGGCAGTGCGCTGTCTTGTTGGCTGGAAACTGCTGGCCACGGGTGTTTGCTCCTCGCTGAGCCCTGCCTGTGCCTGAAACCTGGGATCGAGCAGGCCTTCGAGAGAACGCGTCGCGTTCTCAGCCAGAGCCATTTCGATGTTACTGATCTCAAGTTCAGGTCGATGCTGGATAACCTCGTTGATAACCTCCCGTAAAGAGAGTGATTCCATGGCCTGAGCTCGTGGAAGACCGAGCGAGCAGCACGCCAGCAGCATTATCCAAACTGTGTTCCGACGATTCATGCCCTTCCTTTCACGAGCCAAGATGGTGCTTACCTTACGCGAGCAAGACTGGGAGGAAAATTGATCATGTCAATAATTGTTCCCATCAAGGAATCCATCTAGGCTTCTGGCATGAACGTGGACCATGTTTCGAGCGATGACAAGGGCTTGGGGAGGTTGATGCCACTGATTAATTGTCTGCTGAGCCGCGTGCGATGCCGGGTAAGTCGCATTTGTCAGCAAGCCGGATATCCACTTACACCCGAGGAAACCGACCTGCTTATGCTTATTCGACACTGTGATGGTCTTCCACAGTCTCATCTGGCCAGGATGCTGGTCAAGGACAGGGCGACTGTGACCCGATTGATGAACAGGCTCGTTGAACACGGGCTTGCGATGCGCGACCAGGATGTTCGTGACCGACGTATCATTCGAGCCTGCATCACGGAGAAGGGAAAGCGGGCCTTTATCAGTATTTGGCCAGCGCTTGAGGAGTTGAGCGAGACGGCGCTGGCCGGATTGCCGGAGTCGGAAATCGATAGGGTCTGCGCCCTGATTACGCGCATCAACGACAATCTGGCCATGGCCGATGAGGACGAAGGCTGCTGGAATGCGGGAGAATAAGCCTGCCGGAGGCTAGGCCCTTTCGACGTATTCCCCTGTCTCGGTATTGACCTTGACCTTCGTGCCAGGCTCGAGATAGGGCGGGACCATGATGGGTGCTCCGGTTTCCAGACGGCCGGGCTTATATGAGCCCGTTGCCGTCTGGCCCTTGATGGCAGCGTCGCATTCGACGACCTCGAGCACGACAGTCTGCGGAAGCTGAACATTCAGGGGTCGATCCTCATGAAACTCAACGGTGACGATCATCTCCGGAAGCAGATAGGGCAGGGCATGTTCGACCAGGCTTCGATCAAGCGTCACCTGATCATAGGTCTCCATGTCCATGAAGTGATATTGGCCGTTGTCCTCGTAGAGGTACTGCATTTCACGCTGTGAGAGCGTGACCCGCTCGACACGCTCAGTGGAATTGAAGCGCTTATTGGTCTTGGCGCCGGTTTCAAGATTGCGCATCTCAAGCTGCATGCACGCCACGCCCTTGCCCGGCGTCACATGCTGACTTTTCAGGACCCGCCATAGCTGCCCGTCCACCTCAAGGATGTTGCCTACACGGATGCTTGTCGCATTGATCTGCATACAATCGTCTCCAGATTCTGTATAGTTTGCCTGATATCTTTGTGCGCCGGAACATAACCTTATGCGCGGCCGGCGGCAAGCTTGGCGGCTACGGTGTTCCTAAAAGGTGGGATGAACATGACAATCCGATTGCAGCA
>RFGS01000062.1 GCA_003695905.1 Zetaproteobacteria bacterium
CCGATCCGCATGAAGAAGTCGGGGGATGCGGAGGAAGTGGAAACCGTGAACCAGGCCTCGGCGCTGTGGACGCGGCCGAAAAGTGAACTTGACGATGAAGACTACATCAATTTCTACAGGCACATCGGTCATGACTTCGCTGATCCGCTGGCCTGGATGCATCAGAAACTCGAAGGAAAATTCGAGTATACACTGTTGTTCTATCTACCCAGGGAGGCCCCTTTCGATCTGTGGCACGCAGATGCGCGCCACGGTGTGAAGCTCTATGTACGCCGCGTTTTCATCATGGATGCCGACGAGAAGATCCTCCCTCGCTGGCTCCGTTTTTTGCGCGGAGTCATGGACTCCAGCGATCTTCCGCTCAATGTTTCTCGCGAAATGTTGCAGGAAAGCCCTGCCATGCAAGCTATGAAGAAGGGAGCAACCAAGCGCGTGCTTTCCTGGCTTGAAAGCCTTGCCAAGGACAAGCCCGAGGATTACGCAACGTTCTGGAAAGTTTTTGGCAATTGCCTCAAGGAAGGCGTCATCGAGGACTTTGCGCATCGTGAAGCGATCGCGAAGCTTCTGCGCTTTTCGTCTACACGCTCGGATGAGCAAACCGTTTCCCTCAACAACTACGTCCAGCGCATGAAGGAGGGCCAGAAAGCCATTTACTACATCACGGCCGAAACCCTCGCCGCAGCCAAGAACAGTCCACATCTGGAGATCTTCAAGGCCAGGGGCGTAGAAGTTCTGCTGCTGCATGACCGCATTGATGAATGGCTTGTCGGCTCCCTCACTGAGTTCGATGGCAAACCCCTGCAGTCCGTGGCCAAGGGGGAGATCGATTTATCCGACATCGAGGGGGATGATCAGCAACAGGAGGAACAAGCGCGCAAGGATGTCGAAAAATCCGCGGAACAGGCCGTGAAACGCCTCAAGCAGGTCTTGGGTGAGCGCGTAAAAGACGTGCGCCCGACGCACAGGCTTACCGAATCCCCGGCCTGTCTTGTATCCGATGCCTACGACATCTCAAACAACATGGAGCGCATTCTCAAGCAACTCGGTCAAGAGGCTCCTGAGCACAAGCCGATCCTGGAGATCAACCCCGGACATCCGCTGGTGAAGAGGCTCGCCCATATGCGGGATAAGGACAGGATCAATGCATTGGCGCTGATTATCTTCGATCAGGCTGTGCTGGCCGAGGGTGCTCTACCCGAAGATCCGGCGGGTTTCGTGCGCCGGGTGAACGCGCTGCTGGCGAAAGAACGAGCTTAAATCCAGGAACCCGCATGACGGTGAAGCTCCAACTTCCGTCGGTATTCCTCCGGATCTTTGATCTGGGTCATCGCACCCTCACGCGGATGGATAGCATCATATAGGCGCGATATCCAGAAGCGCAGCGCCGCCCGGCGCAACAGCACGGGCAATGCCTCATTCTCGGATTCGCTGAGCCTTCGCACCTGTTGATAGCCATCGAGCAGCGCCTGCATACGATCTACGTCCTCTTCATTCAGTTGCACGGCCTGTGCGTTCAGTGCAATGGCCAAGTCCATCGCATAGGGCGCATCATGGGCATAATAAAAATCGATGATACCGGATACGGCGTTGTCCTCGAACAGGATGTTGTCCACAAACAAGTCGCCATGGATCACACCTGCGGGCAGATGCGTAAGGTCCTGACGAGATTGGAAGGCCAACTCATCCTTGAGCAGCGCCAAGGCTTCCTTCCCATAGTGATGGGCGATCTCGCGCCACATGCCCCCCACGGTCAGGCGCATCCAATCCATATCCGTGGGGTTGGGCCTGCGCAATGGAAATGCCCTGCCAGCCAGATGCAGCTTGGCCTGGGCCCGACCCGAGTCCCTGAGTTGCTCCCGGTTCAAGTGCTCGTGCGTGCGTCCAGGAAGGCAGGAAACGATACAGCCCTTCTTTCCATGGACAGAAAAAAGCATGCTGCCATCGTCGCGAACCATGACGTCCGGACAGGGAACATCCCGCTCGGCTAGAAAATGCATCAGCTCGAGAAAGTATGGCAGCTCGGAGACATTCATGCGCTCGAAGAGCGTGAGCACGAAACGCCCCTGATCCGTGTGTACGAAATAGTTGGTGTTCTCAATGCCATCGGCAATGCCGGAGTAAGATTGCAGCTTCCCCAGGGCATAACCCTGCAGCACGCGTTCAATATCGCTGGCCAAAAGCTTGGTATAAACGGACATGGCCACATGCTAACTCCGATTCTCTGGCAAGCCACCAAAAGCTGAAGACGCCACTGGCGCATTGTCGGCATTGGGCACAACGGGTAAGGTTCGCAGCTCATCAAGACAGAGGTCAGGACACGGAATCATCATGGACACCATTATCATTCGCGGAGGCAAGCCACTGGTCGGCACCGTCGAGGCTAGCGGAGCAAAAAACGCCGCCCTGCCATTGCTTGCCGCTGCTATTCTGGCTGATGGACCGGTCACCTACCGACGGGTCCCGCATTTGCGGGACATTTCCACCATGATGACCCTGCTTGCCTACCAGGGTGCCCATGTCCATTTTGACGATCAGTCCTGCCTGCACATCGACACTCGCCCAGCCAGCAAGGCCGAGGCCCCCTATGAGCTAGTCAAGACGATGCGTGCTTCTGCGCTTGTTCTGGGCCCCCTGCTTGCGCGTTATGGGCATGCATGCGTCAGCCTTCCTGGCGGATGCGCGATCGGTGCCCGGCCGATCGACATGCACCTTAAGGGCCTTGAAGCCATGGGCGCACACATCGAGGTCGACCAGGGCAACGTCATCGCAAAAGCGCCCCGGGGACTGAAAGGCGCGCACATTGTTTTTGACCAAGTCACGGTAACGGGAACTGAGAACCTGATGATGGCCGCGACGGTCGCCGAAGGCGAAACGATCCTCGACAATGCCGCTCGGGAACCGGAGGTTGTCAATCTTGCAGAATCGCTACGCGCTCTCGGCGCGGACATCGAAGGCGAAGGAACGAACCGCATCATCATCCGGGGAGTAAGCGGCATTCACGAAGGTGAGGTCGAGGTCATCCCCGACCGCATTGAAACGGCCACCTATCTTGCGGCAGGCATCATCACAAACGGGGATGTAACGGTGACACATGCTGAACCGGGACACCTTGAAGCCTTCATCGCCCGCATCCGGGACGCGGGTGTTCAGGTCGAGATTGGTGAGCATTCGATACGCTGCCGCTGCAACGGGCCTCTCGTCGGCGTCAATATCCATACCATGCCCCATCCCGGATTCCCGACGGACCTGCAGGCCCAGTTCATGGCCCTGATGACGCTGGCACGGGGAACAAGCATCATCCGTGAAACCATTTTCGAAAATCGCTTCATGCATGTCCAGGAACTCGTGCGCATGGGTGCGGACATCAAGCTCGATGGCAACACGGCCATTGTGAACGGCGTCGAGAGCCTCTCAGGCGCCCCTGTCATGGCCACGGACCTGCGCGCTTCGGCCAGCTTGGTGCTCGCTGGTCTCGCAGCCAGGGGCGAGACGCGTATCTCGCGGGTATACCATATCGACAGAGGCTACGAGCGTATCGAGGAAAAGATGCAAAAACTGGGGGCTGACATTGAGCGGCACAGTGGCAGTGAAACCTGGATGAAAGGGATCATGGCCAATGGCTGACTGCCTGTTAACGATCGCCCTGTCGAAGGGAAGAATCCTCAAGCAAACGCTCCCGCTGTTGGAAGCTGCGGGCATCGCCCCCACGGATGATGTCAGCTCGACACGCAAATTGCTGCTGAACGGTCCGACCGTGAGTATGGCCGGCGTTTCCGTGGCCATCCGCTATCTCATCATCCGAGCAGCCGATGTCTGTACCTATGTGGAGAAAGGCGCGGCGGATGCCGGTGTGGCTGGCAGGGACTCCCTGCTTGAATATCGGCCCCAGGTCTATGAACCCCTCGACCTCGGGATCGGACGTTGTCGCCTGTGTGTTGCGGGACCCGCACAGCTTGTCGCAGCCGGCCCGCCGGCACCTGGAAGCCGCATCACTGTGGCCACCAAATACGACCACCTGACCGCGGAATACTACCTCAGCCAGGGCATCCATGCGGAGATCATTCATCTTTATGGGTCCATGGAACTGGCCCCGCTGGTCGGCATGGCCGAGCGCATTGTTGACCTGGTCGAGACTGGCAGCACGCTCAAAGCCAATGGCCTTGTCGAGGAAGCAACTTTATACGACATTTCCAGTCGCCTGATCGTGAATCCATCCAGCTTTGCAACGAAGCGGACCGTTCTGCAATCATTGATCGGGCAATTGCGCGACAGCGTGAAAGGAGCCAAGTCATGACAACGATCACCCGTCTCGATTCCAGTGATCCGCGCTTTCTGGAGAAGCTCGATCAACTACTGCAACGGGAAACCGATACCGGCGCCGATGTTCAGGACTTGGTCGCAGATATCCTGGCCGATGTTCGAAGGCGCGGGGATGAGGCCCTGTGCGAGTACACGGCGAGATTCGATGGCTGGCCATGCACACCGAACACACTGGAAATCACGCATGAACGGATGAAAGCCGCCTGGCTTTCAGTGTCCGATGAGGATCGGAAGGCCCTTGAATTGGCCGCAAATCGTGTCAGGGCCTACCATGAACGCCAACTGCAGCATGATTGGGAATATACCGATGAAGCCGGGCTGACCCTGGGCCAGAAAATCACTCCGCTGGATCGTGTAGGCCTCTATGTCCCCGGCGGCAAGGCGGCCTATCCCTCATCGGTCATCATGAACGCGGTTCCCGCCCGTGTGGCCGGTGTTGAGGACATCCTCATGGTCGTACCGACCCCAGGCGGCGAGATCAACGAGCTTGTACTGGCCGCTGCCTACATCTCCGGCGTGCATCGGGCCTTTGCCGTGGGGGGCGCACAAGCCGTCGCTGCCCTGGCCTATGGAACGGAGACCGTGCCTGCCGTCGACAAGATCGTGGGCCCGGGCAATAAATATGTTGCAGCTGCCAAGCGTCAGGTGTTCGGCACCTGCGGCATTGATATGATCGCCGGACCGTCGGAAATCGTGGTTGTGGCTGATGGTGGAGACCCCGCATGGCTGGCCGCCGATTTCTTGTCCCAGGCCGAACATGATGAAGCTGCACAGAGCATGTTCATCTCGACCGATGCCAATCTCATCGAGGCTGTGGCAAAAGCTATTGACCAGCATTTACAAACCCTTGAGAGGGCGGATATCGCACGCATTTCCGTCGAACGCCATGGTGCCCTGATTCTTGTTGACAATTGGGCCACGGCAGCCGATGTCGTCAACCGCATCGCGCCCGAACATCTTGAGTTGGCGCTCGACGACCCGGACATGCTGCTTCCCTACATCCGTCATGCCGGGGCCATCTTCCTCGGCCATTTCGTCCCGGAGGCACTTGGGGATTACGTGGCCGGTCCGAACCATGTGCTGCCCACGAACCGCACAGCCCGTTTCTCGAGCCCCTTGGGGGTTTATGACTTCCAGAAGAAAAGCAGCATCATCCGGGCCTCAAAGGAGGCGGTGGCCGACATTGGCCCGGCAGCAGCGCACCTTGCACACCGCGAGGGACTGCAGGCCCATGCCCTGACCCTGGAGATGCGACTGGACAAGCTTGGCCATGATTCGTAACGACATCCGGGCCCTGGATGCCTATCATGTTCCCGATGCATCGGGCCTGATCAAGCTCGATGCCATGGAGAACCCCTATCCGCTGCCCGATACCCTGCGCCGGACGTTGGCCGAGCGACTGGCCAATGCTGATATCCACCGCTATCCCGATGCTGCCATGGAAAACCTTCGGGAAAAGATTGCCGCACGTCATGGCCTTGCGCCGGAGCAGATTCTGCTCGGCAATGGATCGGATGAGATCATTCAGATGCTTATGATTGCAGCCGACCAAGGTGCTTGTGCCGCTCCAGCCCCAAGTTTTGTCATGTACGAACTCATTGCCAAATGGATTCGCAGACCGTTCACGGCCATTTCGCTGGATGAGCATTTCAATCTTGATGCCGACCGTTTTCTGCAGGTCGTAAGCCGTGAAAAGGCCAGTCTCGCCTTTCTGGCTTGCCCGAACAACCCAACTGGCAACTTCTGGGCAGCGGATGTCGTGGAAAGGATTGCCTCGGACTTTGGCGGACTGCTTGTCATTGATGAGGCTTATGCCCCATTTGCCGATCGCGATCACCTGCACCTGATCAACGAGCATGTGCTTGTGCTGCGGACGTTCTCGAAAATCGGCTGGGCCGGGCTGCGCTTGGGCTATGCTGTCGGCCAGGCATCACTGATCAGTGAACTGAACAAGGTCCGCCTTCCATACAACATCAATACCCTGACTCAGATCGCAGCCGATGTGCTCCTCGATCATTTCCATGTCTTCGACGAACAGGCGACCCGCATCCGCTGCGAGCGCGAACGCATGCAACGGGCACTGGCTGCCTTCCCTGACCTTCAGACCTATCCTTCACAAACGAATTTCATCACCATCAGGGTCCCGGATGCCGGACAGGCGTTCGCTCATCTACTGAAAAAGAGGATCCTGATCAAACAGCTTGGCGGCCATGCATTGCTGGAAAACTGCCTCCGCATCACCATCGGCACGCCTGAACAAAACGACCAAGTGCTTGAAGCGCTGAAGGAGCTATTCAAATGAAACGCAACACGGTTGTCGAACGCGTCACAAAGGAGACCGATATCCGCGTGGAACTGAATCTGGACGGCACCGGAAGCGCCGAGCTGGATACGGGCCTTCCCTTTTTCGATCACATGCTGGAACAGATCGCCCGCCATGGACTCATCGACCTGAATATCAGGGCCAAAGGGGATCTTGAAATTGATGCTCATCACACCGTCGAGGACGTCGGCATCTGCATCGGTGAAGCACTGCGCGATGCCATCGGCGACAAAGCCGGCATCATGCGCTACGGCTACGCCTACGTACCCCTCGATGAGGCGCTTTCCCGCGTTGTGCTGGACCTCTCAGGGCGGCCGGGCCTCGAATATCATGTAAGCTTTCCGAAAGACAGGGTCGGTGATTTTGACGTCGACCTGTTCAAGGAGTTCTTTCAGGCTGTCTGCAACCACGGTCGCATCACGCTGCACATCGATGCATTGCGCGGAGCGAACAACCATCACATCATCGAAACCGTGTTCAAGGCCTTTGGCCGCGCTTTGCGCCAGGCCATCTCGATCGACCCCCGTCAGCCCGGCATCCCGAGCACAAAGGGCGCCCTCTAGCGTATGATCGGTCTGATCAATTACGGCATGGGCAACATGCACTCGATCGCCAAGGCGCTGGAATGCGCTGGAGGCAGGGTGCGCTGGATCTCCCGGCCGGAACACATCGACGCATCTATTGAACGCATCGTCCTGCCAGGCGTCGGTGCGTTCCGGGATTGCATGAAGGCCTTGAAGCAGCAGCAGTTGCAGGATCCCCTGCTGGAACACGTGCATGCTGGCAGGCCCTTTCTCGGCATCTGCCTTGGCATGCAGGCGCTCATGGAAACTTCGCACGAATTCGGGCTTCATCAAGGTCTGGGGCTGATTGAAGGCGACGTTCTCCCATTTCCTGCGCAGCTTCCAGAACAGGGTTACAAGATCCCACACATGGGATGGAACGATGTTCTGCTGCCTGATGCCCCTCATCCCGTTCTCCAACCGCTTGTTGGCCGCCAAGTCTATTATGTCCATTCATTCTTCTGTCAGCCCAGGCATGATCAGGAGGTGCTAGGCGAATGCGAGTATGGCGGGATTCGCTTTGCCAGTGCCATCGGCAGGGATAACATCATCGGTGTTCAGTTTCATCCTGAAAAATCCCAACGGGCCGGGCTTGCCATGCTTGCGTCCTTTATCGGGTGGTGCCCATGAGTGAAAGTGCTTTCGAACTGATCCCTGCCATCGATCTGAAGGGAGGCCATTGCGTGCGCCTGAAGCAGGGGCGCATGGAGGAGGCCACGGACTATGGCAGCCAACCGGCGGCCATGGCACGGCACTGGCAGGAGCTTGGGGCCACAAGGCTGCATGTCGTCGATCTCGATGGGGCCTTTGCCGGCCACCCGGAAAACCAGGATGCCATTCGGGACATCTGCAAGACCCTGGATATCCCTGTTCAACTGGGTGGTGGATTGCGCGACATGGGCATGATTGAAAACATGCTCGCCCTAGGCATTGACAGGGTCATCCTGGGTTCGGTGGCCATCTCGCAGCCCGAGCTTGTTCGATCAGCCTGCGAGCGCTTTCCAGGCCGCATCTGCGTGGGCATTGATGCCAGAAATGGCTTGGTCGCCGTACATGGCTGGGATGAAGTGACCGATGTCAGGGCCAGTGACCTGGCCAAACGCTTCGAGCATGATGGCGTTGCAGCCATCATTTATACAGACATTTCACGTGACGGAATGCTCAGTGGACCCAATCTGGAAGAAACGGCAGCCCTGGCCAAGGGCATCTCGATACCGGTCATCGTCTCGGGGGGCATCGCCTCGCTCGATGATGTCAAACGATGCCATGCCCTGCGGCACGAAGGCATTTGCGGAGCCATCACCGGCCGGGCCATCTATGAAGGGACCATCGATTTCGCCGGGGCCGTCAACTGGATCCGGGAGCAGCAGGCATGCTGAGCAAACGCATCATTCCCTGCCTGGACATCGCCGAGGGGCGCGTGGTCAAAGGCGTGAAATTCGTGGACATCATCGATGCCGGCGATCCGGTGGAAGCGGCCATCCGATATGATGAACAAGGAGCGGACGAGCTGACCTTTCTGGACATCCGCGCCAGCCATGAAAACCGAGACACCCTGTATCATGTGGTCACGGATGTGGCTGAACATGTGTTCATCCCGCTCACCGTTGGTGGCGGCATCAAGACACTGGAGGACATCGAGAAGCTGCTGCACGCTGGTGCCGACAAGGTCTCCATCAACACAGCCGCTATTCGCAATCCGGACTTTGTTCGTCAGGCCGCCGAACGATTCGGTTCATCGACCATCGTCGTAGCCATCGATGCCAAACGGGTGGCCGATCATCCGCCGCGTTGGGAATGCTTCACGCATGGTGGCCGGAAACCGACCGGCATCGATGCCGTGGCCTGGGCCAAGCGCATGTCAGATGATGGCGCCGGGGAAATCCTGTTGACCAGCATGGATGCAGATGGGACCAGAAACGGCTATGACCTCGCCCTGACCCGCGCCGTAGCTGACAGCATCTCGGCCAATGTCGTCGCTTCCGGAGGCGTTGGCACCCTGCAACATCTTGCCGAAGGTCTCACCGAAGGCCATGCCGATGCTGTACTCGCCGCCTCCATCTTTCATTTTGGCGAATACACGATCGGGGAGGCCAAGGCCTTTCTGGCTGAACAGGGCATCCCGGTACGCATGGCCGACTGAATCATGGAATGGGCCCAGCAATTCGTCGAGCAATATGGCTACTGGGCCATCTTTCTCTGGACCTTCATCGAGGGTGAATCGGTCTTCATTGCCGGTGCGGCGCTTGCTGCCGCAGGGGTGCTCACCCCATGGAAGGTCATTGTCGTGGCTGCCGGGGGGGCATTCTTCGGGCATCTGGTCTTCTTCGCCCTCGGTCGCTGGAAAGGCATGAGCATCATCAATGCCGTTCCCACGTTCAGACGGCATTATCCAAAGGCCAACCTGATCCTCGACAGATATGCCCACTGGTCAGTGTTCATTTTCCAGTATCTGTACGGTACGCGCATGGTAGCTGCCATCCTGTTCGGCTGCTCGACCATCGACTTCTGGCGCTTCTTCGTGCTGCAAATCGTCAATTGCATCACCTGGGCCCTGCTGGTCTACGCCGTCGGACATGCCCTAGGCTTTGCCGGCATGGTCATCCTCGAACATTTCGGCATCTACGGACTCATTGCTGTCATCGCGCTGACCCTGGTCGTTGGTGGCTGGCTGTACTGGCACTATGCCCATGACCACGTGCGCAACCATTTCAGGAACCACCAGGCCAGGGACCCATCTTCTGACGAATAGACTTTAAAAACGTCCCTGCCCTCCCTACAGATATGCTTGCGGAGGCATTCGCCATGAACGTTCGTCCTGCTGCAGTCGCCGGTCTTTTCTATCCGGGGGAGACGCATGAGTTATCCCGGATGGTCAGAGATCTGCTTGCAGGCCAAAAGGCGGGCACAAGTCCGCCGAAGGCGCTGATCGTTCCCCATGCCGGTTATATCTATTCAGGGCCAACGGCCGCCATGGGGTTTGCTCAGCTGGCCAAAGCACCACTTCGCCGCATTGTGCTGTTCGGACCGGCCCATCGAGTTCCATTTCGAGGACTTGCACTGCCGGAATCCGACCATTTTGCAACACCACTGGGCTTGGTCGAGCTTGATGAGGCAGCCATGGAAAGGGCGTCCGAACATCCGGCCGTGCTGCGTATGGACCTCGCCCATGCCTTGGAACACTCGCTTGAGGTGCAGCTTCCCTTTCTCCAGAGCGTATTGGACACGGACTTCAGGCTTGTGCCACTGGTCGTCGGCGACGCTCCTGCCGAGGATGTGGCGGATGTCATGCAGATGCTGTGGGGTGGAAAGGAAACGCTGATATTGGTCAGCTCGGACCTTTCGCATTACCTGCCCTATGAACGGGCCCGAAGCATCGATCAGGCGACCATCCGCAAGATCCTGAAGCTGGCCGGGCCGATCCGGCACGATGAAGCCTGTGGCGCCACAGGCATCAATGGCTTGCTGCTTGCGGCGTGTTCCTTGGGTCTCGAGCCACGACTGATCGATTACCGCAATTCCGGCGACACAGCAGGCGACAAAAGTCAGGTCGTTGGCTATGCCAGCATCGCCTTCGACGAGGTAAGGTCATGACTAGGGAACAAGGGATGCTGCTGGTGGCCATCGCGCGCAACGCCATTGCCAGTCATCTTGGACTTCCGCATGAGCCCCTGCCTGCCACCAAGGAAAAGAGTTGGCTTGATGATCTGAAGGCCACGTTCGTGACCTTGCACAAG
Organism: Zetaproteobacteria bacterium; assembly: GCA_003695905.1. Lineage (GTDB taxonomy): Bacteria > Pseudomonadota > Zetaproteobacteria > Mariprofundales > Mariprofundaceae > J005. Next base: position 10,944 of record RFGS01000062.1, read on the forward strand.
CAAGGAGAGCTGCGCGGCTGCATCGGTTCCTTGCAGGCCCACCGGCCGCTGATCATCGATGTCACGGAGAATGCGCTTGCAGCTGCCTTCAAGGATCCCCGTTTCCCGCCCGTCACGGCCGAGGAATGGCCGCTGGTCGATGTGGAGGTCTCCGTGCTTTCCGCGCCTCGACCGCTGAAGGTGAACAGCGAGCAAGAGGCCCTGTCCGCGCTTAAGCCCGGTCAAGATGGCCTGATTCTGGAATACCCACCATACCACCGTGCAACGTTTCTGCCACAAGTCTGGGAACAGTTGCCGGATCCCCACGCCTTTCTGGCCCACCTCAAGCTCAAGGCAGGCCTGCCGTCCGATGCCTGGAGCAAAGACTTCAGGCTGTACACCTACGAGGTGGAGAAATTCCGACAGACGGAGAATGAGTCATGACCAGAGCCGCTGACCATCGTCAACCGCCCGAACATTATCCCGGCCGCTATTGGCATGCGCTGGAGGATGGACGCATCCAGTGCGATCTCTGCCCGCGCGACTGCAAGCTTCACGAGGGTCAGCGCGGCCTGTGCTTCGTGCGTAAGTGCGAGCAGCAACAGATCGTACTCACGACCTATGGCCGTTCCTCGGGCTTCTGCATCGATCCGATCGAGAAAAAACCGCTCAATCACTTCTACCCTGGCTCCAGCGTGTTGTCGTTTGGTACGGCTGGATGCAACCTGTCCTGTCGCTTCTGTCAAAACTGGGACATCTCCAAATCAAGGGAATTCGACCGACTGTGCGATGCGGCCATGCCGGAAGACATCGCCAGGGCAGCTAAGGAGCACGGCAGCCCAAGCGTGGCGTTCACCTACAATGATCCGGTCATCTTTCTCGAGTACGCCGTCGATACGGCAAAGGCCTGCCATGAAGTCGGCATCCATACGGTCGCGGTCACGGCCGGTTATATCCATGAGGAAGCACGTAAGGAATTCTTCGCACACATGGATGCGGCCAATGTAGATCTCAAGTCATTCAGCGAGGCGTTTTACCACAAGCTCTGTGTCGGGCATCTTCAACCTGTGCTGGACACCCTGCGTTACATTCGGCACGAAACCGACTGCTGGCTTGAAATCACAACGCTGCTGATCCCGGGATACAATGATGATGCTGATGAGATCCGGGCCATGTGCCGCTGGATCCATGCCGAACTGGGTGCGGACGTGCCCCTGCATTTCACGGCTTTCCATCCCGACTGGAAAATGATGGATGTGCCACCAACTCCCTCATCCACGCTGCGCCGTGCACGACACATCGCCCAGGAAGAAGGCCTTTTGTATGTGTACACGGGCAACGTCCATGACCCCGAAGGCGGCACCACCTTCTGCCCAGGCTGCGGCCTGCCCTTGATCACACGCGATTGGTATGAAATCCTGCAGTATCGTCTTACTGGTGACGGGCAATGTCCGCAATGCGGGCAGACCATTGCAGGTCGTTTCGGCCCGTTCCAGGGCGCATTTGGCAACCGCCGGCTGCCCGTGCGCATGGGCCGGGGGCGCTAAGTGGAAGAAAATCGGGACTTTCGGTTTGATGGCAAATGCGCTATAAATGAAGTATCCGGATCTTCAACGATCCGAAACCGCAACTGGAGGGCATCATGAAACGGAAAATGAAGCGGATATCCTTGCTCAGCGCCGTGCTTCTGGGAATGTTGGGCGCCTCAGGCATCACCACGTCCCAGGCTGCAGAGGAAGTCAGCAGCGCCGGAACCAAGGTCGGCGTACTGACCTGCAAGCGTGTCGAGGGCTCGGGCGTCAATCTGATCATCCATTCGACGGCAGACATCAAGTGTACGTTTGAATCAACAGCCGGCGGCAGCAAGGAGCATTACAAGGGCGAAACTGGCGTAGGTCTCGGCGTTGATCTGAATTTCAAGAAAAATGAAACCATGGTATTTGCCGTATTCTCGGCCGACTTCAAGCCAGGCACCTATCAGTTGGCCGGTAAATATGGTGGTGCTGGCGCCTCGGCGGCTGCTGGTGTCGGCGTCGGGGCGCAGGTGCTCCTCGGCGGCAACAACCGCTCGATCTCATTGCAGCCAATCGCCTTGTCCGGCAGCACAGGCGTGGGCGCCGCTGCTGGCATCACCTACCTTTATCTGGAACCAGACAAGGACTGACCTCCGCGTCCCATACAGGCGGCCGGTCACCATGGTGACCGGCCGTTTCCTTATTTGGCGTCGGCTTCCCCTTTGACCGCATGCTCTCCACCTGAATCTGCATAAAGCGACTCGATGACAGCAGCATAGCGCTCGATAAGCCTGCGTCGCTTGAGCTTGAGAGTCGGCGTCACCAAACCATTGGCCTGGGTCCATTCCTCCTCGACAAAGGCAAACTTCCGCACCTGCATATAACTGGGAAGATCATGCTCATCAATTCGTAGACGCGCGAGAAACCAGGCCCGGACCTCCTCATTCTCCGCCCAGTTCTCCGGCAACGGCCTCCGCTTGTCCTTCCGCCAGGCAAGCCGCAGTCCCTCGGAGTCGGGCACGATCAGTGCCACGACATAAGGGCGATCCTCGGCAATGACCATGGCTTGCAGGATGGCCGGATCTTGAACAAGATGCTGCTCGATGACCGCCGGCGGTACATTCTCGCCATTGGACATCACCATGATTTCCTTTTTCCTATCCACGATGCGCACAAAACCATCACCGTCAATGTCGACGATATCACCGGTATGCAGCCATCCCTCGGCATCGATGACCTCCTCCGTGGCCTCCGGATGTTTCCAATAGCCCTGCATGATCATCTCGCCCCGGGCAAGCAACTCACCATCCTTTGCACGCCTGAGTTCCACGCCGGGCAACGCGGGTCCGACGGTTTCCGGCTTGATCCTCCATGGGCGGTTGACGGTCAGCACTGGTGAGGCCTCGGTCAGCCCATAGCCGGGCAGTACCATCAGATCGGCAGCGAGCAGGAACCTGGCGATGTCCGGATGCAAGGCTGCGCCGCCGGAAATGAACGCCCGCAGTCGTCCTCCCAGGCGTTCTCGAAGCTTGCGATGCACAAGGCCATCGAGCAATTGCCAGATCCACCGCTTCGGTGGACGGAGATCCATCCCCTGCTGACGCAGATCAAACCGCTCGGCACCCAACCTCTGCGCCAGCGCAAACAGCCAGCGCTTGATGGGCGACGCAGAGTCGAGCTTGGCCTTGACACCCGCATAGATCTTCTCATACAGCCGGGGAACCGAAAGGATGATCGTCGGACGGACCTCGGAGATGTCGCGCATCAGCGTGGTCACATCCTCCGCATAGGCGATCTCCGCGCCCGCAGCCGTCGGCAGAAAATGACCGACCGTGCGTTCAAAAGCATGGGACAAGGGCAGGAAGGAGAGAAACAGATCATCGGGATAAACCGCCACGCCTCCCAATCCGGCGGCAATATCGGCCAGCAGGTTGCCATGGGTAAGCATGACCCCCTTGGGCTTGCCTGTCGTCCCGGACGTGTAAATCAGTGTCGCCAGATCCTGTCGGGAAGGACAGGGAGCCTGCAGGCGCCCATCCCAGTGCTCGTCAGCCACAATGCCCGCAATGGATGTTCCCTCCCCGCGGAACGGCACCACGGGCTTGGCATATCCCTCCAGTTTCCGTTGCTGTTCTCCTGGCTCGCAGAAAACTAGCGATACCTCGGCATCATCGAAAACGAACTGCACGGCCTCGGCCGGATCGGTGAAATAAGCCGGCACGGTCACGGCCCCCAGGCGAAGAATGGCAAAATCCGCAAAAAACCATTCGGGGCAGTTGTGCCCGAGCAGACCGACCCGATCACCCGGACGAATGCCTGCCTGCTCAAGCCAGCCGCTCAGCCGCAGCACGGCCTGAATGACGCGCACCCGAGGCCAGCTTTGCCATCGCCCATCCTGGCGGCGGAAACGAAGCAGCGGCTTGTCCTGCCATTCGGAAGGCGCCTGAAGCAGCAGATCAGGCAGCGAGCGGGCTATCCGGGCGCGCTCCAGGCCAGGGCAACCCGGCCCCACCCAGGGATCAGACGAACTCATCCAGCACTCCGATGTTGCCCGGAACCTCCAGGCCCAGGCGCTGAATGCATGCCACCAGTTTCTCCCTGTCCCACTGCGCGAAATCCCGCAGCAATCCGCCCCTGAATGGCGGAAAACCGATGCCGAAGATCATCGCAGCGTCGACATGGACCGCAGATTCGACCAGTTCTTCATCCAGGCACTGCAAGGCCTCGACCAGCATCGGCACCAAGCAGGCATCACAGATCTCCTGATCGCTCATCGCCGGCACCTCGTGCACGGCTGCTGCCGCATCCCCTTCCGGTGGCTCCGGCAGCTTCAAAAAGCGATGCAGCTCGGGATTGAGTTCTCCCCGCCTGCCACCCGACCAGTGATAAAAGCCCTTGCCGCTCTTCTCCCCAAGCATGCCTGCCTTCACCAGCTCACCAAACCAGGCGGGCATGGCAAATCGCTCGCCAAAGGCTTCACTCAGATGGACACCCACATGATGACAAATGTCCAGGCCGACTTTGTCCGCCAGCTCAATGGCCCCCATCGGCATGCCATAATGCTTGAGTGCCCCGTCCACATGCTCTGGCTTTTGTCCGCTTTCAAGCAGGCGCAGCGCTGCCACCATGTAGGGCATCAGGCAGCGGTTGACCAAGAAACCCGGGCAGTCCCTGACCACGATGGGATACTTGCCCCATGCCACGGCAAGCGCAGCGACCGTATCAACGACCTCTCCGGAACTCTGGCCGCCCACAATCACCTCGACCAGGGGCATCTTCGGAGCGGGATTGAAGAAGTGCAAACCGGCCATACGCGCCGGAACTCTGGCCTCCTCTTGCATGGCCGTCACCGACAGAGATGAGGTGTTGGTCAGCAGCAGACAGTCCTTGGAAACCTTGGCTTCGACCTCTTTCCACAGGGCCTGCTTGGCCTCGAGTTCCTCGATGACGGCCTCGATGACGACATCCGCACCCTCGAGATTGCTGTCATCCAACGCCGGACGGATGCGGCGCAAACGCTTCGCATCGCGCCTGGCCAGCCGCCCCAGGCTGCGCATGCCGCGCTCCAGCGCCTCCGGCGTGATATCATGCAGGTCAACATCTGTGGTACGCGCTGCCACCCAAGCGATGCCGGAGCCCATGACCCCAGCGCCGAACACGGCCGTGTTCCGGATGTTATCCGCACTTGCCTGCCCGCGCTTGACGGCATCCTGGCGCTTCAGGGACTGACCGAGATGGAACACGCGAACGAGATTCTTGCATGTCGGCGTGGTCACCAAACGGCCAAGGGACTCGGCCTCCCGGGCATAGGCAACCCCATCGCTTAAGCCGACGATCTCCTTCAGCAGCTTCACCGTCGCGGGGATGGCCGGATAGGCCTGCTCCAGATCCAGATGCTGAAATCTGGATGTAGCCTTACGTTCAACCTCATAGAAGAACCACCAGCGCACGAACGGCAGATAAAGCCACCACGGTCCAGCTCGACCGCGTTGTACCTTGCCCCGTGCGGCGAGCCAGTCTACGGCATCGCCAATCCTTTCCGGGGGTGCCGTCAGATCAGCCAGTCCAATGCGGGCCGCGCGTTTAGCATCCACGCTCCTGCCGGCAAGGATCATGTCCACGGCCCTAACCCAACCCACCCGCTTGGGCAGACGCACGCAGCCGCCAAAGCCGGGATGGATGCCAAGCTTGATTTCAGGCAAGGCAAGGCTCGTCTTCTTGTCCTCGACAGCCAGGAGATGGTCGCAGGCCATGGCCAGTTCCAGCCCGCCTCCCATGCAGGCGCCGCGCACGACGGCAATACTGACCGAGGTCAGGGCTTCAAGCCTCCGACACAGCCCCTGCCCACGCTCGGCAAGGCGGGTGGCCTGGGCTGCGTCGCGAATCGCGGCAATGGCATCCACATCCGCGCCGGCAATGAAACAGCCGGATATGGCGCTTTCCAGCACCAACACCTTGGGCGGATCGGCCTCCAGCTGATCCAGGCAGGATTCAAGCTGCTGCAGACAGATTTCGTCCAGCACATTCACGGGCTTGTCCTCGCGGCTGAAAACCAGCCTCGCCCGTTCGTTCTCGCGCACCAAACTTACGACGTCCATGGCTCACTCCCGAGCAAAACGGCTCCTCCCTGCCCGCCACCGATGCACAGCGTGGCCACGCCAAGACCTCCACCCTGCTCGCTCAGAGTCCGCATCAGCCTCAGCACAAGCCGGGCTCCCGTCATGCCCACTGGATGGCCCATGGCGATGGCGCCGCCATGCACGTTCAGGCTGCTCATCTCGGGCATACCAAGCGGCTGGGACAGGCCAAGATGCTTCTCAGCAAACTCCCTGGAATCCATGGCCTTTAGACAAGCCAGCACCTGAGCGGCAAAGGCCTCATTGATCTCCATGAAACGAATATCCGCCAGTTGCAGGCCGCGCCCGGCAAGTACCTTGTGGGTTGCAAACACCGGACCTAGGCCCATGCGCGCCGGATCGCATCCGGCATAGGCCCAGTCATGGAGAAAACCGAGGATCGGCCAGCCTTCTGCTTCCGCCCGTTCACGGTGCGTAACGAGCAACATGGCGGCTCCATCTGTGATCTGGGAGCTGTTGCCCGCCGTGACCGTGCCCAGCGGTTTGTCAAACACGGGCTTGAGCTTGCCCAGGGCCTCCATGCTCTGAGCCGGCCGAATGCCTTCATCACGATGAACGGCGGAGAAGGACGGCGGGGGAAACAGATGCATGACCTCCTGCTCAAAAAAGCCCTGCTGCCATGCCTGATCGGCCAGTTGATGGCTACGAAGCGCAAACTCGTCCTGTTCGCGGCGCGTGATGGCAAACTCCCGGGCCAACACCTCGGCCGTCTGCCCCATGTTCAGCCCCACCGTCGGATCGGTCAGTCCTTCCAGCAAGGCCATGCGTGGTCGCCAGGGCGAGCGGAGCATGGCTTTTGCTGCAGCAAGCCTGTCGGACCAGCTCTTGGCCCTGTTCCACTGGACCAGCGCCGCACGAAAGTCATCGTGGAACAGCAGGGGCGCATGGGTCATCGATTCGATGCCGCCGGCCACGACGATCTCTGCCCGTCCGGCAGCCACCTTCTCCGCGGCATCCGTCACGGCCTGCATTCCGGAGGCGCAGTTACGATGCACGGTATGCGCAGGCACACGCTTGGGAACACCGGCATTCAGCGCCACGACCCTGGCAATGTTCGCTGCCTCGGAAGGCTGGATGACATTACCCACGATCACGGCATCAAGATCGTCCGCACAGACTGGTGAGCGTGCCAGCAGCTCACGCATGGCCATGGCGCCTAGGTCAACAGCGGTAAATTCGCGCAGACAGCCGTTCGCCTTGCCCATCGGGGTTCGCACACCCGCCACGACGACCACTTCCCGATGCTTACGCCTGTGTTGTTGACTCATGCGTCCTCCGATGATGCGCCTTTCACCTGTTTAGAGCGAATAAGAAAAAAATTCAAGGCTTCCATGATGTTAGCCATTTGCTTCCCCGGACGCTGCTGCCAACAGCCCATGCGGCATGGCCACCAGAACCGAACAGGGCGCATGGCGTACGACCCTCTCGGCCGTGGAACCGATCAACAAATGCTCCAGCATACCCTGCCTGCCGTGGCGACCAATGACGATAAGATCGGCCGGCAGACGTTCGGCAAAGGAGCAGATGGTCCTGGAAGGATCCCCCGAACCCTCCTCGACATGTACAAAGATCTCGACATCCGTATCCATGCCCCTGACCTGCTCGCCCAGCCTGCGCTCAGCACTCTTGCGCAAGGCCTCCGTCATCTCCTCGACCGGAGGAATGGCGATCAGATCGGGATCGATGAACAGCACCGGATCAATGACATGCAGCAGATGGACATGGGCGCCGAAGGTATCGGCCAAGACACAGGCCCTGCGCAGGGCCTCATTGGATGATGGGGAAAAATCCGTCGGAACCAGAATATTGCCATGTTCGATCATGTCGCCCTCCGCAAGAACCTTTCATGTTTCAGCTTCCATCCCGACCCAGTCTAGACCTTTTATGCGCGAACCGCATCAAGAGAGACCACGGGTAGCTCACCCAGCACCTCAGCCTCATGCATGGCACCGGCGGGCACATACAGCATGTCCCCGGCCTGAAGATCGAGTGTCTGTCCGAACATGCGCATGCGAAAACACCCGGAAATAACCCCGTCGATCTTGTCCATGGCATGTCGATGCGGCGGAAAGCTTGTCCCGGGTGGGTATACATACCGATGCACGAGATAGCCCATGTGCTCAAGCTTCAACCGCATGGCTTCCTCGCTGAACGGCCCGTCCCGTTCGGCGTCCCAGTGCCAACATCTGATCTCAGGCATGGCCCGCTCCCATCCAGGCACAGAGCAGCATTTCACGCACACACTTGGCGGCCAGTACAGACGAGCAGCCGCTGGCATCCAGTTGCGGAGCCAGTTCGACTACGTCCAGACCGACGATCCGGCACCCAGCCATGCTCTGCAGAAAGCGCTGAAAGGTCCACCAGTCGATGCCCCCGGGCTCCGGCGTGCCGGTGCCTGGAAAACAACTTGGATCAAACACGTCCAGATCCACGCTCAGGTACAAAGGGCGCTGGCCAACCCATGCGCGCAATGCGCCCAGATCCTGCTCCCTAAACGTCGTCAGAGTGCCATGATCGCGCATCAGGGCGTATTCCTCCCTCGTGCCGGAACGGATGCCAATCTGGCGCATGCGATCAAAACCAATGACTTCGGCCACACGGCGCATGACGCAGGCATGGGAAAGCCGTAAGCCCAGATAATCATCGCGCTGATCAGCATGTGCATCCAGCTGCACGACAACCAAATCAGGATGTCTCTCGTGCACGGCCTCGATGGCCGGCAGACTGACCAGATGTTCGCCACCGAGAAGAAAGGGGATGGCATCCTCATGCACCGCGCACCTTGCAGCCTCGCGAATGATCGTCAGCGCGGCCTGAACATCCCCCATGGGCAGGTCGAGATCGCCAGCATCGGCATAGCGCACATCCTCAAGATCCGCATCCAGCACGGGAGACCAGGTTTCCAGGCCATCCGAGGCCGCACGGATCGCATCCGGGCCGAAACGCGCCCCCGGCCGAAACGAGACCGTGCCATCGAACGGCGCCCCCAGCACGCGAATCGCATGCGGTTCGTGGATGACACACTCCGTGCGATCGAACATAGCATGAATCTATGGCTCCCTGTCGGGACATGCAATACGGTGGACTTGTATGGCGGCTGGTCGCCCCCTATATTGGGGCTCAATGACCACAAAGCATGAACATGCGGCCGCTGCGCAGCAGGAAAAGGCATCCCCTGCACAGAAGAAGACCTCGCTCCTTCCGCTCGCAAGCGGCGAAAAAACGAGCCTGGCGCTGTTTTACCATGAGCTGCGCCGCATTCCGAAGCTCACGCGCGAGGAAGAGGCCGAGCTAATCCAGCGCTGGCGCAAAGAAAGGGACGTACTTGCCGTCCAGAGACTAGTCATGGGCAATCTGCATGCCGTGGCAGCCATTGCCCGCGAATACAGGCACTTCGGCCTGCCCGAGATGGACCTGATCCAAGAGGGCACCCTCGGACTGATGCATGCCATCAAGCGGTTTGATCCGGACCGTGGTTTCCGACTGATGACCTATGCCGCCTGGTGGGTCCGGGCAGCCATCCACGACTACATCCTGCGTTCCTGGAGCATCGTCAAGATGGGCACCAACAAGCTGCAGCGGCGTATTTTCGCCGGGCTGCAGAAAGCCAGGCATGCCATCGCGGCCATGGATGGCCAACACGATGAGGAAGTGGCCGGGGAATACGGCGTAAGCAGAGAGGAATTCCGCCATGTGGCCAATTCCTTTCTGCAGCGCGATGTTTCGCTCGATGCCGAGATCGAGAACGGTCCGCCCATGATCGTGGCCCTGCCCGCCCCCGATCCGACGCCCGAGGAGCAGGTCATCGAATCGGACTGGGAAAACCACCGTCATGAAGCCCTTCACCGCGCGTTGGCCCAACTGCCCGAGCGCGATCGACTGATTGTCGAACGCCGCCGGCTTACCGAGGAGCCCGCCACTCTCAAGGATCTGGCCGAGGAACTGGGCATCTCCATCGAACGCGTACGCCAGCTCGAATCGCGTGCGATGAAGCGGTTGGCCAAGAGTATGGCCCAGCAGGGCTGATCACCCCTGCACGAAAGGAAAGTTTTCATTTCCGCCCGTCCGCCTGCGGACTACAATCCGCACCTTGGCGGTGGGTAAGATTTCGCCAGCTAACATCCCGTCTTGCGAGGTAAGGCCATGGCCAAGAAGGTTTTGATCATTGGCGCGGGCGGCGTGGGCCGCGTCGTGGCACACAAGTGCGCGGAGTATCCCGAGGTGTTTTCCGACATCACGCTGGCCTCGCGCACAAAGTCGAAATGCGATGCGATTGCCGTCGACGTAAAGGCGAAGACTGGGCGGGAGATCCACACCGCGCAGGTGGATGCCGACCGCGTGCCGGAGCTGGTGGCACTGATCCGCGAGGTCAAGCCGTTCATGATCATAAATGTGGCGCTTCCCTATCAGGATCTGACCATCATGGATGCTTGCCTGGAAACCGGCGTGCATTATCTGGACACGGCCAACTACGAACCGAAAGATGAGGCCAAGTTCGAGTACAAATGGCAGTGGGCCTATCAGGATCGCTTCAGGGAGGCCGGACTCATGGCGCTCTTGGGCAGCGGCTTCGATCCGGGCGTGACCAACGTCTTCTGCGCGCATGCACTCAAGCACCATTTCGACGAGATTCACACCGTGGACATCCTCGACTGCAATGGCGGCGATCATGGCCTGCCGTTCGCCACGAACTTCAATCCGGAGATCAACATCCGAGAAATCACGCAGAACGGCCGCTACTGGGAAAACGGCCACTGGGTGGAGACAAAGCCCATGCAATACAGGCGAACCTTCGATTTCGAGGGTGTCGGCAAGAAGAATATGTACCTGCTCTATCACGAGGAAATGGAATCGTTGTGCCGAAATCTGCCGGGACTGAAGCGCATCCGCTTCTGGATGACGTTCGGCGAGTCCTACCTCAAGCACCTGGAAGTCATCCACAACCTGGGGCTGGATTCGATCGAGCCTATCGAATTCGAGGGACACAAGATCGTGCCACTGCAGTTTTTGAAGGCGCTGCTGCCCGATCCGGCAAGCCTGGGCCCGCGCACGAAGGGCAAGACCAACATCGGCTGCATCGTCACCGGCACGAAGGGCGGCGGCAAACCCTTCACGCGCTACATCTACAACATCTGCGACCATCAGGAGGCGTACCGCGAAACCGGCGCGCAGGCTGTTTCCTACACGACGGGCGTGCCGGCGATGATCGGCGCCAAACTGATGTGCGAGAGTACATGGCTGGAGTCGGGCGTGTGGAACATGGAGCAGCGCGACCCCGATCCGTTCATGCGCGATCTCAATGCCTGCGGCCTGCCGTGGAAGGACATCGAGTTCAAACCGCTGGATGAGGTGGCGCCGCAGCAGTGAGCGATGTAGCCGACTGGATCAGGACCATCCCCTCCCCGGCCTATGTGCTGGAGGAG
>RFGS01000063.1 GCA_003695905.1 Zetaproteobacteria bacterium
CCGATTCATCGGGGTCAAGTGCAGACAAATAGTCTATCTTGGTGTTCATTAAAGGTGCAGAAAAAGCCTATTTTAACCCGCGCATGCAACTTTCTAACCATTTACCATTTCTAATTCATGATGATTGGTCTGCGAAAAAATCCGAATCAGATGGTTCGCTGTTTGTGCTGCTGTCTGCCATTATCGTTTGACTGGATTCGGAATGGCTTGTCGGGCCAAGGCATCCGCACGCTCGTTTTCCTCATGGCCGGCATGTCCCTGGACCCATTCCCATCTGACTTCATGCAACTGGCTGAGGCGGTCAAGTTCCTGCCATAAATCCTGGTTGGCAACAGGCTGACGATTGGCATTTTTCCAGCCTCTTTTCTTCCAACCATGAATCCATTCTGTCATGCCTTGAACGACATATTTTGAATCTGAATAGACCGTGATTCTACAAGGCCGTTTCAAAGCCTTCAGTGCCTCGATGGCGGCTTTCAACTCCATGCGTTGGTTGGTTGTTTCCCGTTCACCACCTGAGAGTTCCTTCTCATGAGGCCCCGAGCGGAGGATCACGGCCCAGCCCCCTGGCCCAGGGTTCCCCGAGCAGGCTCCATCGGTAAAGGCTTCAACGTCGGGCTTGTCCATCATGATCGGGATTGTGCCCTGGCTTGAGCAGGAATGCATGTGTTTCCCTGGTCGTTCGTTCATATGGAGTTAGTATTGACCTGTGATCAAGAGTGCTTCACAAGCCAAGATAGGACCCATGAGCTGGAAACAGCGATGGCTTCGGTATCGCTCGCATGAAAATCCCGAGCGTGCTCAGTCGATCACACGTTTGCTGGTTGTTGGTGTTCCATGCCTCTTTTTCTTTTTCATTGGCGAAATCCATGCCGGCATGGCGCTTGCCGTGTATTTTCTCGCTGCCATTCTGATTGCGCTGTGGGTGTACTTCGATCCTGAGCCCAGGCTTGTACGCAAGTTGCTGACTGCGTTCGGCGACACCGCTGTGCCGACGCTTTGCCTGATTTTTCTTCCTGGTGAAACCGGCGCGCCCTTCGTGGCCATCTATCTCTGGGTTATCACGGGCTATGGATTTCGTTATGGAGAGCGCTTCCTTCTGTTGACAGCGGTTTTTTCGGCCATCGGCTTCCTGGCTGTCATAGCCAACGATCCCTTTTGGGAGGAGCACCGTACGGTTGTCTTGGGGTACTTGGTCTTGATCGTTGTGGTACCCGCATTTATGGCCCGACTGATACGAAGACTGCACCACGCTTTGGTTGAGGCTCAGGCTGCCAATGAGGCCAAGAGCATGTTTCTGGCCAACATGAGCCATGAGCTGCGCACGCCGCTCAATGGCATCATTGGCATGGGAGAATTGCTGACCACGACCAGTCTTGATCAGACGCAGCAACGATATGTGGCGGTGATCAACGAGTCGGCGAATCACCTGCTGGATCTCATCGACCGTATTCTGGACATCTCCCGAATCGAGGCCGGTCGCATGGAAGTGTCCGAGGTGGCATTCGATCTCCATGCCATGGTTGAAGGGCTGGTCGCTATTTTCGAGTCCCAGGCACGCAAGAAAAATATTCAGGTGCAGGCCATGGTCGCTCCGGATGTTCCTTTTGCCTTGATGGGCGATGCGAAGCATCTCAAGCAAATTCTGCTGAACCTCATAGGCAATGCCGTGAAGTTCACGGAGCACGGTCATGTCTGGGTGCGGGTGACGTGCATTGACGAAAGCGCGGATATGGTTCGCCTTCGTTTCGATATCGAGGATACCGGGATTGGCATGTCTGAGGAGGCCCAAAGGCATATCTTCGAGCGTTTCACCCAGGCCGATGCCACGGTCACACGCCGCTATGGAGGCACTGGGCTTGGTACAACGATTGCCAAGCATCTGACAGAGCTCATGGGGGGGCATATCGAGCTTGTCAGCAGGGAGGGAGAGGGAACCACTTTTAGCGTTTTTCTGCCGTTCAAACGTCAGACGGCAATGGATGGATCTCAGGAGAGCATGCATTTGCGCGTGCTCCTTTTCGTCCAGCCAGACCAGGAACAGCGCATGCTTCCATGGCTGGAACGCTGGGGGGTCCAATACGAGCTTCACCACGAGGAGACGACCCTGCTGTCAACACTCATGGACGCCTTTGTTCAGGGCAGAGGAGTGGATGCGCTGATTCTCAGCATCGATCGCCTGCAACTGGATCCGCTGCAATTTGCAGCTGCGATCAAGAACAACAAATCCCTGCGCAATACAGATCTTATTCTTCTGGCTCCTTCGACAGACCAGGCGAGAGAGCATTTGTTCATCAGCAATGGCTTCAAGGTAGTGCTCTATGAGCCACTGGCTGAGACATTTCTGTTCAATGCCCTGCACGCAAGCAGTGTGCTGCATCGCCATGCCAAAGGGGTCGTTCACCTGGCCGAAGCCCATCGACGTAAGCATCAGGAACGCAGCTTAAGCATCCTTCTGGCGGAAGATAACCCGGTCAATCAGGAAGTGTTAAGCGAGGTGATCAGCAGGGCCGGGCACAAACTGACCATTGTTGGCGATGGTGAAGCTGCTCTAGATGCATTGAGTGAACAGCGTTTTGACTTGGTGATTCTTGATATGAACATGCCTGAGGTCAGTGGCCTTGATGTGCTCAAGCAGTTCAGGTTCATGGATACCAGCGCTAGCACCCCTGTGATCATGCTCAGCGCAGATGCACTGGATTCCACAATTCAGGCCTGCTACGAAGCCGGTGCCAACGACTATCTGACCAAGCCAGTGAGCATCCCCAGATTGCTTGAGACCTTGTCCAGATATGCTGCTGTTGAAACTCCCGAGCCTTTGGATGGCTGCATTGATGCCTCGGCTTCTGATGCCATCGATCTTTTGGATCACGCCTTGCTCGAGGATCTCCGTCAGGTCACCGGCTCGCGGGAACATATGCTTAAGTTTCTCGGGCTTTTCGAGGAGACCGGTTCGTCCCTGATACGTCAGCTCAGGGCCCATGCTTTCGAGGGGCGGCCCGATCTCTTTCGCAAGGCTGTGCATGGTCTGAAGGGGTCGGCGGGCACGATGGGTGCGAAATGGCTCAGTGAATGTTGCCGTCATATCGAGGAGGATGACCAGCCCCTGACTCGCACGCGCATGCATGCCTTTTGCGAGGAACTGGAAGCGGTTTTTCGGAGCAGTTGCGCGGCATTGCACAGGGAGCTCGAGTCGTGAGCCCAAGCTGATGGGGCAGGGCGCAAACGCCCTGCCCCGTCGGATTGCTGGCTTATGTTCGGACAGATTGTCGCTTGATCAGGCGCTGCATCATGCGAATATCCTTTTCACGCACGTTCATGGCTGCCTCAACCCAAATTTCAGCAACATCCATCAATTCTTGCCGTGTCAACGGACATGTGAGCTTCTTCGCCTTGCGGAACATGCAATAGCCATTGGCGGCTCGCTGCTCCTTGGCAATGAAATCATGGATGGCCTTCTCCCCCTGGCCATCTTCTGCCAGCACATCAACGACGCCCATGTCAAACATCTCCTCTGCCGTGTAGACCTTGCCTCCTGTAATGATGTGCTCGGCTGCAGATGCGCCAATTTTTCTTGCCAGCAGACTGAAGGCCCCGATACCGGGGAACATGTTGAACAGGATATCGGGGAATCCCATGCGTGCGGACTTTTCGGCAATGAACACATCGCTGGACAGGGCATATTCAAGTCCGCCGCCTAGACAATCGCCCTGTGCCAGGGCCATGGTCGTGATATCCCTATGTAGTCCGTGATGGTTAAGCAGCAAGGTGTCGATGCAGTCCTCGGCATATCGGAGAAGCGATGCGTTGTCACGGTTTCTGATAAGTCGGATGAAGTAGTCCAGGTCGCCGCCAAGATTGAAGATGCCTGGAACATCCGAGGCAAGCGCAATGTAGCGGATGCTCTGAGCGATCGGGTCGCGCACGAGCATGGAGAACCATTGCTGGATTTCATGCACGAGTTCAAGGGTGCAGCAAGGTCGGGGTTTGGGATGCATGATATACCAGGCAAGGTTCAGTTCTTCTTCAAATTGAATGTCCAGGGTTTGAAAGGGTCTGCAGAGGGTGGATTGGGTGTATGTGGTGTTGACGTTCATGATGCGACTCCTTGAGGATGAGGTTTTGTGACCCAGGTCACATGTGCAACTTGCTGAAAAAACAGTGCTTTAGTCAAAGCCTATCGCAGGGACTGTTGCAAAATGACACCACCGCTGTTATCAAGGGCGACCAACATGTGAGGAGCTGCCCATGCCTTTGAATATCCTATTGGCCGAGGACAACCTCGTGGTCCGCCAGATGATGGCCGATTTCCTGAGCGGCGAGGGTCACCTGGTTGAAGAAGTGGCTTCCGGAGATGCCGCCTGGGAGCGGTTGGAATCGGGAAAGCCCTACGATTTGCTTCTGCTCGACCTGTGCTTGCCCGGCATGGATGGCCTCGAACTTCTGAAGCGCATGCGCGCGGAGCCCTGTTCTGAATATGCTCCCGTGATCATCCTGAGCGCCGATCATTCTGCGGAGACGAAGAATGCCGTGTTGGCGGCCGGGGCAACGGCATTCTGGTCCAAGCCGTTGACGCCTTCCGAGCTGATCTTGCGTGTACATGCTTTTGAGCGCTCGCAGTGTGTCCAAGGTGACGGAGGCATTTTGCAGGAGAAGATTTTGCAAGAGCTTGTGCAAGCATTGGGACGAAACCGGAAATTGGCGGGGATAATGGATACGTTTGTCGAATCGCTTCGCGATTATGAGCAACGGATTCATCAAGCAGTGAGGGATGGAGACAAGAAAGAGCTTTGCAACTTGGTACATGGACTCAAGGGCGCGGCGGCTATGTTTGGGGGTAGCAGTTTGGTCAACTGGTGTTTGAGACAGGAAGCTCTGGCCAGGCAGGAAGCCTTCCAGCCCGATGAATCTACGGCGAAGGCTCTTGGCGAGTTGATCGATCAGACATGTCAGGCGCTCGCGGCCTTCATGGAGCGGGAGGGTCTGTGAGACTTCATCCTGATCTCTGGCGCCAACTGGCCATGCAGCGTGCGGTCTCACTTGACCAAGATGAAATCGAGCGTCGGCGTCTTCAAGCCAAGGCGTTTTACGCCCGGCATGGCAGACCGGATGAGGATACGCTGGCCGATCATGAACTGTTTATTCTGGGCAAGATGGAACGGGAGGAGTATGAGGAGTATTTGGCCTGGAAACATGCGCCAGGGGTTGTGCATGAAGTTGTGGAGATGAATCGCCTTGAGCAGGCGATTTTTGCCGGTGGTTGTTTCTGGTGTATCCAGGAGGCCTTTGATGGCGTGCATGGTGTTGTGTTCACTGAGGCCGGCTATACTGGAGGTGTCCTTGTCAACCCCCGCTATGAAGACGTGCAAAGGGGAAAAGGTGGGCATGTCGAGGCAGTTCGGGTGACCTTTGATCCAGAGATCATCGGTTATGCGTCCTTGTTGGATGTGTTCTGGCGGCAGATTGATCCGCTTCAGCAGAACGGACAATTGTCTGATATCGGGCCAGCCTATCGGAGTATCATCTTTGTTCTAGATGAGAATCAACGTCATTTGGCCGATTTGTCCAGGCGACATCTTGAGCAAAGCGGGCGCCTGGCAGCTCCGGTGGCTACCCAAATCCGGCCGGCTGGGCCCTTTTATCCCGCGGAGGCCGAACACCAGTATTTCTTCCGGCGGCATGCGGATCATTATCAACGCTATAAGGCAATGTCCCGCAGGGCGGAACGGCTGAAGGCAATCTGGGGGTGAAGAGTGGCTTTGAGGAGAAGTCGTTCATGAAGCTGAGCAACAAAAGATGCATTCCGTGTCAGGGTGGCCTTGCGCCCATGGATGTTCATCAGGCTGAGCAATTATTGCGCGAGGTGCCTGGCTGGTCCCTCATTGAGCAGGCCAGCAAGCTCAGACGAAGTTTTGTATTCAAGGATTTTGCCTCAGCGCAGTCATTTGCCTGTCGGGTTGGAAGTCTGTCGGAACAAGAGGGGCATCATCCCGACATCTGCTATGGCTGGGGGTATTGCACAGTCGTGTTTTATACTCACAAGATCGGTGGCCTGCATGAGAACGACTTTATCATGGCAGCCAAGGTCAATGCATTGCACGAAGAGAAGCCATGACGAAGGTCATTGCACCTACGCCGGGGCCGGCGTGCTAAAGGCCGAGTTCGAAGAAGGAGCCGTCCTCATTTCGCTGATCCGGTGATGCTTTGCTGGGCAGGGGCGCCGTGCCGGCCCGGAATGCTTCGTGGATCACATCATGACCATCCTGTTGTGTCGGCTGGCCCGTCTTGCGGTCAACATCAAGGAACTCGATGCCATCCGGTACCGGAAAATCTCTGATGGGCCGGTTTTGATGAAAATGCTTCATGGCCTCCAGCCAGATGGGCAGGGCGGCATGAGCTCCGGTTTGGCGCCTTCCCATACTGGAGGGAATGTCGCGACCGACCCATACTCCTGTGAGAACTTGGGGTGTGTAGCCCATGAACCAGGCATCCACCTGTTTGTTTGTGGTGCCGGTTTTTCCTGCGGCAGGCCGGCCAAGTGCGAGGGCCCGTCGCCCTGTACCATGCTCGATGACGCCCTTCATCATGTTCGTGATCAGGAAACTATCCACCGGGTCGAGTACGCGTGTTGCCGGACGCATGCTGTCGCTTGCTGCAGGCACGGGGCCCTGGTGACATACGGCGCAGCGGTTGCCTGCGACAGAGCGGTGCAGAGTATGGCCAAAGCGGTCCTGGACCTGGGCAATGGCCACGGGCTTCCAGCGCTGGCCCGTGGCCAGAACGACATAGGATTCCGTTAAGGCTTCAAGGCTGACCTCCGTAACCCCTAGGGCCAAGGCCAACTGTTTGGGGAAGCTTCTCCCCAAGGGATAGTTCTCCAAGGCAAGCAGGAAGCGCTCAATGCCCAAGTCCTGCAGCAGTCTGATGGACGCAAGGTTTCGCGAGTGCTCAAGCGCATCGCGCAATGTGACCGGGCCGGCAAATCTGTTCTTGTAATTGTCCGGCCGCCAGTATTCATCAAAGCTTCCATTACCGAACACGATGGGGGCATCCATGATGATGGAGGCGGGAGTCATGCCGTTTTCCAGCGCGGTGACATAGAGAAAGGGTTTGAATGCGCTGCCCGGCTGACGCTTGGCCTGGCTTACCCGGTCGAAACCACCGACCTGATAATCGAAGCCTCCGACGCGGGCCAGCATGGTGCCGCGCTCAAGGTCAATGCTGTAGAGTGCTGCTTCAATGGAGGGACTCTGGGTCAGCCTTACCCCTCCATGGCCGTCGCCCTGAAGCATGACGATATCTCCGGCAATCCATGTTCTGGGTCCTTTTGCTCGTTCCTGATTGATGGCCTGTTCCGGTTTTTCCCATTGCCATTTGGGTTTGGAAATCCAGAATGATTTGAGTCCGTCATGGACACGCAGTCGATGCTTGCTTGTTTCGATAACCAGTGCCGGGACGATTTCATCATCAGCCAGGACTTTTGAGTCACGCTTTGAGGCCCATTGATCGATCAGTTCTTTCCAATGCGTGCGATCTACATGTCTCGGGAAGCGGTAGAACTGTTCCTGTTCCAGATTGAGAACGCCACGCCGGAGCGCATGGATGGCCGCTGTCTCAGCTTCCGCATCATAGGGGACCACAATGCTCAGCCCTCCACGACGCAGAGCCTTGCTGCCAAAGCGTTTCTCCAGTTGGCGGTAGACTTCATCGGCGTAGGCATTGACCAGTTTGGCTTTGGGCAAGGGAGCAGTTTTCAGGGGTTCACGCATGGCCCTGGCCACCTCGTCGGCAGAGGCAAAGTGACTCTTTTCCATCAGCGACAGAACAGTGTTGCGCCTTTGAAGCGCCAGCTTGGGATGCAGATGAGGTGCATACTTGCTGGGGGCTTTTGGCAATCCGGCCAGCATTGCACATTCGGCTAGTGTGAGTTCATCCAGGCGTTTGTGAAAATAACGCCATGCGGCACTGGCCACGCCATAGGCACCGCGCCCGAGATAAATCTGGTTCAGATAAAGATAAAGAATTTCATCCTTGGTGAAGGTCTGCTCAATGCGATAGGCAAGAATGGCCTCTCGAATCTTGCGGGCCAATGATCGTTCAGGCGAAAGCAGAAAATTCTTCGCAACTTGTTGCGTGATCGTGGACCCCCCCTGAACCGTATGGCCTGCCTTTAGGTTAGCCACGGCAGCCGAGAGGATCCGGGCTGGGTTGATGCCAGGATGTTCATAGAACTGCTGATCTTCAGCGGCAAGGAAGGCGTGAATCAGTTGCTTGGGTAGCTTTTCGAATGGGACCAGGATTCGGTGTTCATCCGCATATTCAGCAATCAGCTTTCCATCGGGGTTGTAAACCCGGCTGGCAAGCCAAGGCTTGTAATCGGACAATACAGAAAGGCTCGGCAGCGTGCTTGCATAATACAGGAAGGCCGCCCCGACCGTCAATCCCGCCAGCAGGGTGACGACTAGCAGTAGTTTGAAAAGGATTGAAAAAATGCGCATTGCCGGCAAATATAGGGAGATTGCTCAGCGGCGACAAGGAAGGGGTATGGAATCGGGCCAGCGCTACGCAAGCAGTTCGGGATTTACATTGATCGAATTGATCATCGTGCTGGTCATTGTGGGTGTGCTGGCCGCTTTGGCCTGGCCTGCCATAAGCGGTTGGCGCCATCGCCAGGCCGTGCAGGGTGCAGCCCAGACCTTAGTTGGCCATCTCAAACAGGCACGGAATCTGGCCATTGCCGAGAACCGCAATGTGAGCATTGTTTTTGGCCAAACCAGCTATGTGTTTGATGCCGATAACAGTGGGAATTGCAAGCAATGCAGGAAAATCTCGGTTGATTATGCCCAGTTTGCCTCTGATTTAAGCATTACTCCGATGACAACAAGAACCTTTACCAGCCGTGGTACCGTGAACTTTGGCGTGATCTCGGTCACATCCCATGGGGTCAAGAAGCGCATCATCCTCAATGCCATTGGGCGAGCGTATATCGAATGAGGGAAATAGCAGGGGGCCATGCGCGGCTTTACGATCATTGAAGCGTTGATAGCGATGCTGATTGCCATGGTGGCCTTGCTGGCCATCGGCTCGTTTTTTATCACAGTGCTTGACCAGGGACAGGTCGCGCGGGAACGGTTGGCTGCCGTTCATCTGGCGGAGTCGCTGCTCGAAGACTGGCAGAATGACGCTCAGGGCCACTTTCCGGACATCAAACCGGATTGCTCGACTCGAGCGTTCAAGCAGACGAGGAGTTATCCCGTAAGAGCATCCTGTTCGCCGACCTCCTCACCGGTCCAATACACGATTACGGCCGATGTAGTTCCAGTAAAGGGGCCGCTTCCTCCGGCTCCGTTGACCGTCAGGGATTTCAGGCGCCCGGCTGGTTTCGTTATGCAGCCGCTTGTCAAGGTGGTCAGGGTTGCCTGGAAGCACAAGCAACAAAGCAAGGATGTGTTTCTGATGCATGTCAGCCAGGTGAAATGATCATGCGGGATGGACAACAGCAACGGGGCTTCACCCTGATCGAGCTCCTGATCGGTATGACCATTGGACTTGTTATTCTTGCCGGCATCGTGGCCATGTTTCTTTCCGGCGTGAACGCAGGGCGTTCGGAAGCAAGCCGGGCAGACCGTATGGCTGACCTGTATCTCGCCTCCCAGATCATGCAGACGGAGCTGAAACTTGCCAGAAGCATTTGCTGGAATGCAGCGAAGCGTCATCTCATCTATCAGCCGCTTGAGTCCGCTCAGGCGTTGGGTGCCTGTGGGACAGTTGCTGCCAGCAATGGTGCCTTTCGCTTTGAGCAGGGAAAGAAACGGATCTGCTGGGACCGGCCAAGCGAGAATGATGGCTGCCAGGAGCTGATCCGCGGGATTGATCGCTTTGACGCGACGCAGAGCGGGGGTGTGTGGACGTTGCGCTTGCAGGGCTCATACACTGATGCTGACCATAAGAACAAGTCTTTGCAGGTGGTGTTCAAGGTATGGCCAAGGAACAGGTAGAAACGGTTGTTTGTCAACGGGGCTTTGTGCTGCCCATGGCGCTAGTGGTGTTGAGCCTGTTGACCCTGCTGGCAACAGCAACGTATTTTGTCAGTCGGACGTCCATTGAAACCAGTCATGCCGCAGTTCGTTCAACTCAAGCCTATTATTTTGCTGAGGCAGGCCTGAACTATCTGGCCTGGGCTTTGAACAACGATGCTGATTTCGACAGCTATGTATCGGGCCAGCCGTATTCTTTTTCGGCTTCGGAACCGGCTCTGCCCCCACAGGCTGGCAAGGTGGGTGATTACAGCGAGTGGCTGGCCTATCCGTGGTATCCTGGACCGACTTTGGCTAGTGACCAGAATCCCCTCGGAAAGTCAGGCCAGATCCTCTATCTGGATAACAGACCACTGGGGCAGCGCTATCTCTGCACGGAAAGCACCGTTCGTTTCCCAAATTGCATCGACTTTTCCTTGCCGGCTTCGCAACGCTTTCGGCCGGAGATGCAGGACATCAGCAGTCGTCTGCCCCGCTACATCATGCTGGCCATGAGAAGCGATGGCAGCATTGTTTCCAGCATTCCCAAGCTGCCGCACAGGAAGCCCGCGGTCGTAGGTGAGGACGTGCCTTACAATGGTGCTGTTGTCTGGTTGACAGCCGGGGACGCCAACCGGGATATCGAAATCTTTCCTCTGGATCCCAACAAGCCTTCCCTTTACGGGGGTATGTCACCCGCTTCCTGCAAGGGTGGCAGCCTGCCCGCATGTCCTTGCGACAGCAATGCGCCCGACTTCGCCAAGGCGCAGGCCTGTGATGCCAACACAGGTCAGTGGTTGCAGGAATATGGGCTTGTGGGCTATGCCATTGGATATGTGCGTGGGAAACCGGCTGCGATTCTGCGCAGTGTGATCAAATAAAGTGAAAGGGGATGGCAGCATGCAAAGGATGTTTGTAGAAATGATTTTGGCGGCGTTCTTGATTACCGGGGCGCCAGTCGGTCTGCTTGTCGCAGCAGATCTCGATGGTGGTAAGTTCAGCAAGGTGTCCGACAAGAGCAAGGACGAGAGCAAGGACGAGAG
>RFGS01000064.1 GCA_003695905.1 Zetaproteobacteria bacterium
CGATCCAGGAACGTTTCAGGCATGTGGAAATCGGCTCCTATCCTGGCCGATGCGGACCCAATCCCTGCGGCAAGATATGCCTGAGCAGCCAGGATGAACACAGCCTGCAACAGGCTGCAGATCTTGTTCGGAGCATGCTGGATGAGCTGGGGCAGTTCACTCCGCGAGAATCGCGGTAGGGAGGCTGATGTTGCACAGCCGCCAAGAGAGCCCATGTCTACATAGCACCAGGGACATGTCGTCTTCCTTTCCTAGGTGTCCATGAAGGACAATGCGGAATCGGCGCCATCCATCATATTCGGTCTCGGTTTGCAACCATGGGTTCTGTTTTGCGGTGGCGGACTGAGGGTCGTCCTTCAGCTGCGCTTGCCGTTCCTTAAGCAGGGCCATGATGCCTTCCGGTGTTGTGAGTGCTGAGGTCAGGCTTTTCTCGATGGCCGCTGTCAGTCCCAAGGACAGCATCAGGAATGGATCCCCTTCTCCAGCCTCTATATGGTCCGGGTATATCGTGTTGGCAAGCTGTCCATGCAGATGCTGTTGTAAGGCTTTGGTATCCATCCAGCGGGCGAGCCGGTCCGCATCGTTTGATGCCACGGCCTGCTGGATGTTCCACAAGGCGATATAGGGGCTGCCCACGAGCGAACCGAGGCCGAACAGCGCCAGTCCGATCACTAGGCCAATCCGGCGTCTGCGCGTTTTTTGCTGTAACTCGCGTTCTTCAGTCACGTTCGAGGGCCTCCAGAATCGGGATCATTTTCATCGGCTGAATCGGAGCATCGGAAAGTCGTTTCTCCACAGCCACCTCGTCGCAGTGCGAAAACTTTGCGCAATGTATGCATACGGTCCAGATTTTGTGTGGAAGGCTTTCCTTGGAAACGATCTGATAGCCTTTCTTGACGAAGAATTCCGGCACATAGGTCAGGGCGAACAGCCGTGCAAGGCCCAGGCCTTTGGCCCAACGTTCGCAGGCGTCGACGAGCATGCTTCCAAGGCGATGCCCCTGCATTTCGGGTGCGACAACCAGCGATCGGATTTCCCCGAGGTTGGTTCCGTAAACATGCAAGGCCGCCACACCGGCCAGGTCATGGTCATATGTGGCGACGAGAAACTCCTGCAGGTGCTCAAAAATCTCGTCCCTGTTGCGAGGCAGGATCACATGGGCTTCGGCCATGGGCCGCAGCAAGTCATGAATGCTGTCCACGTCCGACGCTGCTGCAGGGCGGATGCTTATTCGGTGGGGCATCAGGTCGCCCTGGCCGCACGCAGCATGGCATGGGCATGTTCAAGCGCACGCGCATCGCCTCCTCCGAGCATGCGCGCAAGCTCGTCCACCCTTTCATCGGCATTCAGTACGCGCAGGCGGGAAACCGTACGCTGATCCTGCGTCTGTTTCTCGATGTGGACATGATGGTCCGCGCAGGCGGCAACCTGCGGCAGGTGTGAAATGACCAGCACTTGTCTTGTCTGCCCCATGGCGGAGAGCACGCGACCAATATGCCACCCGATCTCCCCTCCCACGCCGGTATCTACTTCGTCGAAGACGGCAATCGGTGGAGCATTCTGCATGGCATGGCATCCCTTCAGAGCCAGCACAAAGCGAGAGAGTTCACCGCCAGAAATCGTCGTGTTCAGCGCACGCCATGGCTCGCCAGGATTGGCCATGACTTCAAGGTGTATGCGGTCAAAGCCATGCGTGGTCCAGTGCTCGGGGGAAGGCTGTGCCAGAATATGAAAGCGTACCTGCATGCCTTGCAAGGCCAATGCATCCAGATGCGGACGCATGAGATGCATTAGTTTGTCCGCAGCTTGCATACGTTGTTCATGCAATTGGTTTGCCAGGGCGAGATATGCCCTCTCGGCTTCATGAAGCTCTTCTTCCAGTCTGGATTCCTCCCAGTCCGCCGTCTCAGCCAGAGAGAGGTCGCTCTCCAGACGCTCCATCAAGCGAATCAGTCCCTCTTCGTCGGTTTGATGTCTGCGCATGGCTTCATGAAGGGCCATGCGCCTTTCCTCGTCGGCCTGAAGGGTCTCTTCATCGAATTCCGTATCCCGAACCAAGCGCAGCGATGGGGCCGCCTCTTCCAGCAGCGCATCGGCCTGCACGACCAGTTCGTAGGCCCTGGCAAGGTCATCATCGTAATCGGACATGGCTCTCAATGCATGCATCGCCTGCCCCATCAGGAAGCGCGCATTTGGTTCGGCTTCATCAAGCATGGCCAATGCCTGGGCTGCTGCCTGTTGCAACTGGGCATGACGCCGTCCCTTTTCAACGGTGTCTTCAAGCTGTTCAGCAAGGCCAGCCCTGGGCGCCAGGGCTTTGAGCTGCTCCAGTTCGTGTCGCATCCATTCCGCCTGCTCGACTGCCTTGTTCTTCTGTTGTCTTAGGCAGTTCAGCTTTTCCTTCAGAGATTGCCATCGCCTGAAGGCTTGTTCCATTTGCTGCAGCAGAGTCTGGGGGAGCTGGGCATCAAGAAGCTGTCTCTGAAAATCCTGTTGCAGCAGGGCCTGATGCTCATGCTGGCCGTGAAGGTCCA
>RFGS01000065.1 GCA_003695905.1 Zetaproteobacteria bacterium
GTGGGACAGATAGGTGATCTCGGTATCCCAAAACCACCCAGTGTCCTGACATCGATCCAGCACAGGCAGAACGGCCTGACGGCGAAAAAACTTGAAACCAGCCTCTGAATCCTGGACCGGCGCATCAATCATCCACCGGGCAAGCATCCGGTAGCCAATGCTCAGCAAATGGCGCAACAGCACGACGGGATGGGGTCGCAGCTTATAAACCCGGTGAGCAATGACCATATCCGCCTGTTCGCGGCGCAAAAGATCAAGGGCTGCAGGGATGTACCAAGCGCTGATTTCCAGATCGATATCGAGAAACCCTACCATATCTCCCCGCGCCAGCTTTATTCCCTCCTGCACGGTTGCCCCTCTTCCGCGATTGGTCTCATGGAAGCGAAGTTGCACATCCTGCCTGCCATCAAGCAACTCGTGCAGGATCTCGGGCGTGCCGTCACTGGATGCATCATCGATGACAATGAGTTCGTAGCGCATGCCAAACGCCCGCAACACGTGCTCCAGTTCCGGCAGGCTCTGCCGGAGATGCTCGGCCTCGTTATAGCATGCTATGACGACCGAGAGGTCGATGGAATCCTTCATGTTCACCGCCTGTAGTAACGAAAGACCTTATGAACGGCCTCGATGACATCATCCACATCACGATCCGTGAGTCTTGCGGAAAGCGGAAGGCTCAAAGTGCGCTCCGAGATCCAGGTGGAGTTCGGGAAATCATCGGCGGTCAGACCATAGCTTTCCCTGTAATAGGGATGCAGATGCAGTCCTATGAAGTGAATGCCGGTACCGATATTCTCCTGATGAAGGGCTTGCATGAACTGATCCCGGCTGCAACGCAGGGCATCAAGATCCAGCAGCAGCGTATAAAGGTGACGGGCATGCACATCGCCACCGCGTACAGGGGCCGGAAGATACACGGGAAGATCAGCAAAGGCCTCATTGTAGCGCTTCCAGATCAAAAGCCTTCTCTGCAGATAACGTTCCAAGCGTGGCAATTGGTGTAGACCCATTGCCGCCTGCAAATCCATCATATTGGCCTTGTAGCCGGGAGCCAGGACCTGATAATGCCTGAATCCTTCGTCGCTGTACCGGCGCCATGCCCCCCTGGAAAGACCATGAAGGGCCAGCATCTGGACCTTTTCAGCCCAATCACGATGCCGGGTCGTGACCATACCACCTTCTCCGGTGACGAGATTCTTCGTTACGTAAAATGAAAAGCACGTCGCATCTGAAATACTGCCGATCTTCTGCCCCTGACAACTGGCCTCGATCGCATGAGCTGCATCTTCGATAACCACGAGCCCGTGTGACTTGGCCAGGGGGAAGATGCGTTCCATCTCGCATGGTCTTCCTGCCATGTGAACAGGAATCACCGCCTTGGTCCGTTCCGTCAGGGCCTGTTCGATGGACTCCGGTGTCATGTTCATCGTCTCCCGATCAACATCAACGAACACCGGCTTGGCACCCGCATGAATCACGGCATTGGCAGTGGCGCAGAAGGTCATGCTTGGCACGATGACCTCATCGCCTGGTCCGATGCCCGCAGCCAGCATGGTCAGGTGAAGAGCCGCCGTGCAGGAATGCAGGGCAACCGCATGATCGCTCTGCGCATATGTCCTGAACATGTCCTCGAAGCGAGCGACTTTGGGACCCGTTCCGATCCAGCCCGAACGCAGGCTGTCCACAACCTCATCAATCTCAGCCTGTTCAATCATGGGCGAACCGAACACCAAATAATGTTCCCGAACCGGCGGGGCGTTATCGTAGGCGATTGTCACAATCATCTGCTCCTGAATCTGGCCGCATGCAGCGCATGCTAGCGGACCACCAGAAAAAGTAGAGTCCCATTGGTTGGCAATCCCCGCACCATGCGCAAGCATGGCCGACATGTTCTTCGTCATGCCCCACGTTCGTGCATGCAGGCCCTGTGACAGAGCATATTTTCGCGCAGCCATCGAAAGCCTGCGCAGGCAGACGGATCCTCACTGGCAACTTGTCATCGCCGATGACGGTTCGCCCCCAGAGATTCAGCGGGAGCTTCGCAAGCTGGAATCAGCAGACTCCCGCATCCATGTGCTGCTTGGCAAACGAAACCTCGGCCCCGGATACCGCCGCAACGAGGGCATCCGCTATGCCGCCAGAGCCGGCGCCGAGGCCATCCTGTTCCTCGATGCCGACGACGAGGCACATCCGGACAGGGTGCGCATCACCAGGAAAGTCTTTGAGGAAGAACCCTGTGTTGATGTCATCTACTCCCCTTTCCACGTCATCGATGAACGGGGGGAGCTCGTCCCGCTTGAGAAACTGACGCCATCCATACGCCAGATTCTGAACAATTACCGTCAACCCCCTCCGGAGGGAACCGGTTTATGGCGCATCTTTGGCCTGGAGACGGGATACCTGAACCTGACCTCGGCCACCTCGGTGCGCATCACACTCGCTCTCCGCCAGCCCTTCCCCAGCCATCGCGTGTCCGAAGACTTCCACACCTGGCTTCGTTATGCGGCAGATGGAGGCTTCTTCCGCTTCATTGCACACATCCCAGCCCGCTACCGCATTCCCCGATCCGCGGGATCTCACTCCCGGGCCAGGCTCGGCCGGGCCTTCTACATGCACAAGGCGCGCGTGGATCGGGAAGGCTTCGAGCTGGCATTGCAAATAGCCCGCCGGCGAGGAGAGATCAAAGCAGAGCAGATACCCGATCTGCTATCCGCCTTCGACCGGCATCTCCGCAGCCTGTTGTCGGAGGAGCAAATCCAACTGAGCTGAACCCCACTCAGGCCACGCCAATGGCCTCGCGCCAAGCCAGCAGCAGTCGGAACTCCTCGTTCGTGGTCTCGATCGACAGCTCCTGCTTGATCTCGGACAAGGTCGCATACGGGTCGGCATCGTCCAGTTCCTGCATCAGCGTATCAAACTTATCACCAAAATACGCCGGAACATCAATGTAATGCGCAGCCCGGATCAAGGCGATGTAGTGATTCAACACCGTCGCCTTGCTGATGCCCTGATGTGCCGCATTCTCCTCGACACTCATGCCCTTGCGGTAGAGAGAATAGGTATAGGCTTGGTTGTCATTGACCGGCGGACCCTTGGCGATGAGCTTGGGAATGTCCTGATCCTCTTGCTCTTCCCCTTCAGGTGACTCAGCCACATGCTCGCGAATCAGTTCAAGCAGACGCTCGCCATAGGCATCCAGCTTGTGCTGGCCCAGACCGCTGATGCGCGAAAGCGATTGCATGTCCTGGGGCTTGACCTGACTCATTTCGGTCAGCGTGACATCGCTGAAAAGCACATGCGGTGCCATGTCTTCTTCGTCAGCCAACTGCTGACGCAACTCGACAAGCTTGTTGAACAAGACCTCGTCCTTCGGCTTTCCAAGCCGTTTGAGCTCGCGGCGAATGCCGGGCTTGTAGCGGGCCAGGATGATCGGCTCTCCGGAAACACCGATCTTTTCCGCCTTCTTCGTTGGCCGCAAGGCTGCCCGTCGGGAGATGTCCTGCACGAAATATCCATGATGGACAAGCTGGCGCAGGATCGAAGTCCACTCGTCGGCATTGATGTCATGGCCGCGTCCATAGCTTTTCAGCTTGTCATGGCCATGTTCGCGAATGCGCGCGTTGTTCGATCCGCGCAACACATCAATGACATAGCCCATGCCGTATTCGCCATTGAGTTCGCGAACGCATTGCAAGGCCAGCTCGGCCAACTCGCTGCCATCATAAGTCTCGGGAGGATCGAGGCAGATGTCGCAGTTACCGCAATCCTCTTCCAGCGCCTCGCCGAAATAACCCAGCAGCACCCGGCGCCGACAGGTCAGTGCCTCCGCGAAGCCGACCATACCGTTGAGCTTGTACACTTCCACGCGCCGTTGTTCGGGGTTCTCGACATTCTCGATGAGCCGGCGTACCAGGTTGACATCACCGGAGCCATAAAGCAGCAGGGCCTCGGATTCAAGGCCATCTCGACCGGCGCGTCCCGTTTCCTGGTAGTAAGACTCAATGCTCTTGGGAAGATCGTGATGGATGACAAAACGTACGTTGGGCTTGTCCACTCCCATTCCGAACGCAATCGTCGCTACAATGACCTTCACCCTGTCACGCAGAAAATCATCCTGAACCTTTTCCCGCGTGCGTCCAGGCATGCCGGCATGATATGCGGCGGCACGAATGCCGTGCCGTTGCAGATTCACCGCAAGGTCCTCAACGCGCTTGCGCGACAGGCAATAGATGATACCCGAAGCCTTGGGCCAGCCTTCCAGGAACTGCAGGATTTGGGTTAAGGGCTGGCGCTTTTCTGCCACAAGATAACGGATGTTGGGCCGATCGAAGCTGGCAACGAACCGACGGGCCTGTTCCAGCTTCAACCGCTTCGTAACATCCTCCCTGGTATACTCATCGGCCGTGGCCGTCAAAGCGAGCATGGGAACATCCGGGAAGTGGTCACGCAGCTCACCCAGGCGCACATACTCAGGCCTGAAATCATGCCCCCATTGGGACACACAATGGGCCTCATCAATGGCAAACATTGCAATCTTGACCTGCTCCATTCTCTGCATGAATGATTTCGACAGCAGTCGCTCGGGAGCCACATACAGCAGATCGAGCTCACCGGATGCGAAACGCTCCAGCACTTCTTTGGCCTGTGTGGCCTTCAGTGAGGAGTTATAATAAGCTGCCCTGACCCCGCAAGCCGTCAGGCTGTCCACCTGGTCCTTCATCAAGGAGATCAATGGAGACACGACGATGCCGGTGCCTTCGCGAAGAAGGGACGGAATCTGATAGCAGATTGACTTTCCCCCTCCTGTGGGCATCAACACGAATGCATCACGCCCCTCAAGAAGGGTCATGATGATCTCCTCCTGCATGGGCCGGAAAGACGTGTAACCAAACACATCATGCAGGGTCTTGTAGGCTTGTTCCCTTAGCTTCTTGTCTGTCATAAACCGGATTTCTTCTCCTATCTGTTTCTTGCGTAGACCCACCGTGGACCGGCTGTCTGAAGCTTCCGCCCAGAGCCGGCTGGAAGCAGGCCCCGCACAACGTTCTATAAATATGTCACCATGACAGACGGCAGAATGCAAGCTTTTCCATTCTGGCGTCTCCCCATTTTTTCCGGACATGCGAGCAATGCTCCGGGATTTGGCGGGAACAGAGGCAGTTGCGGCAGGGCATTGTAGCGGTTTGCCGCGCAGCCATGAGTAAAATAGCTCGCGCGCGGCGCCGAACAGGCGCTGCCATCCCTTGAGCAGGGTGTAGAAGGGAAAGGATGGACGTTTCCGTGGCTTCAGCCTCCTGGCACGCTCAAC
>RFGS01000066.1 GCA_003695905.1 Zetaproteobacteria bacterium
GAAACCCCGGTGGCCATCCTGCACGATGTCAGCGGCAGGGATGAGGAGCATACCTTCGGCACGCTGGAGGATGCCGCCCGGGTGCGGTTGAGCGGGCGATCGCCAGCCATCGTCATCATCGGCGATGTCGTGGACCGGCGCAGGCCGTGGCGACATCCGGATTTATGATTGCATGATGTTCCGAATCGGACAGGCTTCGCCCTGATTTCATCGTTGTTGAAAGGAGTGATTCATGAGCAAGCCAATGCTTCCGTATTACAAGCGCCATGCCATTCTCTGCTGCGGCACTTCTTGCGGCGAAAACATGCCCTTGTTGAATTACCTGAAGGAGAAGGTGGCCCGAGAAGGCCTGATTATGGGGGATGAAAATGCGGTCCGGGTCAATCGTGCAGGTTGCCTGGGCGTTTGTCAGCAGGGCCCCATCATGGTCGTGCATCCGGATGGTGTGTGGTACTACGCCCTTGACGAGAAGAAGATCGACCGCATCGTCGAGGAACATTTCAAGCAGGGAAGGCCGGTCAAGGAATACGCGTTCTACGGCGTCGAGTGATGAGCATGCGGTTTTGCCCGGGTGGATCTGCCGCCCTTCCATGAGTGCGCTGATGATACAGGGCACGGCTTCGGGCGTGGGCAAGACCGTGCTTGTGGCCGGGCTGTGCCGTTTACTATCGCGCCGGGGTGTCCGGGTCGCCCCGTTCAAGCCTCAGAACATGAGCAACAATGCAGCCGTGACCGCGGACGGCGGCGAGATTGGTCGTGCCCAGGCCTTGCAGGCGCTGGCTTGCGGCATCGAACCATCCGTGCACATGAATCCGGTCCTGATCAAGCCGGAGGCCGATCAGACTGCGCAGCTCGTCGTGCATGGCAAGGTGGCGGGTAAGCTGTATGCGCGGAGCTTCCGCGAGCAGCGCGCCCAATGGCTGGATGCGGTGCTAGCCTCGTTTGCACACCTTCAGTCGTCCCATGATGTCGTGCTGGTCGAGGGTGCGGGCAGCCCGGCTGAGCCGAACCTCAGATGCGGGGATATCGCCAACATGGGTTTTGCCGAATCGGCGGATGTGCCCGTGTGGCTAGTGGGCGATATCGACCGAGGAGGGGTGTTTGCGGCATTGAAGGGTACGCTGGATATGCTGTCGTCTTCCGAACGAGGCAGGATCGAGGCGCTGCTGATCAACCGCTTCCGAGGGCATCGCGCACTTCTTGCCGATGCGCTCGTTTGGCTTGAGCGCGAGACCGGCAAGCCCGTGGGTGGCGTGATTCCCTGGCTGCCGCTTGAGCTTCCGGAGGAGGATGCACCCTATCGGCATGGCAACAGCGATAGCCATGCGCTTTTCCATGTTGCAGTGGTGGCCTATCCGCGCATGTCCAATCACGACGACATCGATCCGCTGGCTGCTGAGCCAGGCGTGAGTGTCCGCTTTGTCCGTCGCGCGTGCGAGCTTGCGCCAGCGGATGTGGTTGTGCTGCCCGGCTCCAAGCATGTTGCTTCCGATCTGGCATGGCTTAGGGCGCAGGGTTTTGTGCTGCAACTTGAACGGCATTTACGCTTCGGTGGCCGCGTGTTGGGCATTTGCGGTGGTTTGCAGATGCTCGGTCGCAGGATTCTCGATCAAGGTACTGAGGGCGGAAGCATGCATGGTTTGGGTTGGTTGCCCATTGTGACGACCATGAGCAAGGAGAAGGTTCTGCGACGGGTGGATCAGGTGGCAAGCTGGCCAGCGCCTGTCCGCGTGACCGGTTACGAGATTCACCATGGGCGTTCCGGAGGCGATGATGCATGCTTTCCGTTTGTTGCGGGATCAGTGGATGATCAGGTTTGGGGAACTTATGTCCACGGCCTGTTTGCTCAGGGCGCGTTCCGGCGTGCATGGCTGCATGCCATGGGCCACCATGGCGGGGATGGTCGGGATCATGAACACAGGGTTCTTGCCTCGCTGGACCGGCTGGCGGATGTGCTCGAGCGTGAGATTGAGCCAGCCCATCTGCAGAGCCTGCTGTCTGCGGATGGCATCAAGCGGGAGGTGGTGATTGCAGGTTGAATATGCGATCGAGCGCAGGAACAGGCGCAAGCGGTTGGCCCTTGTGGTCGAAAGGGATGGCCGTGTCCGCGTGCTTGCGCCCGTGGATGTGCCTGAAGCCCGTGTGCATGCCTGGGTGGCCAGCAAAAGGGAGTGGATTGACAGGCAGCAGGAACGCATGCGCAAGTTTCGGCGCCAGACACCGCTGCGTACCGGCGCGGTCATCGAGGTGCTGGGGCGAGCGCGCCACATTCATTGCGATCCAGGGCTGGAACATCAGGCCCTGGATGAACATGCCGTGCACCTGCGCCTGCCTGCCAAGGCAGACGAATCCGAGATTTGCGTCCAACTCAGGCTTGTGCTGATCAGGGCCGCCGAACGCCATTTCGCCGTTCGTGCCGAGCATTATGCCCGGATCATGCAGGTCAGGCCGACCCGCATTGGCATCAAGGATTACCGCACACGCTGGGGCAGCTGCCATGCCGATGGCCGCATCTTTCTGAACTGGCGTCTGATGCTGGCGCCCGAGGCGATAGGCGATTATGTCGTGGTGCACGAGCTGGCCCATCTCAGGCATGCCGACCATTCACCCCGTTTCTGGCGTTTTGTCGGGCAGGTGCTCCCACGCTTCGAGAAGGAGCATGCGTGGTTGCGAGAGCACGGCATCGCTCTGGAGCTTGCATGAGCCTTGCAGACTCGGGTATGACCCTGGTTCTGGGCGGCGCACGCAGTGGCAAGAGCGCCCGGGCCATGCATCTGGCTGCCGCTAGTGATCGGCCGGTGGTCTATGTCGCGACCGCGAGGGACCATCCGGACGATGAGGAATGGCATGCGAGAATCGCCAGACATCGCAGGGAGCGTCCGGTCGACTGGATCACGATCGAAGAGCCTCTGGATCTCGTGGGTGTCCTGCAGCGATTGGGGCAGGAGCAGCTTGTGCTCGTGGATTGCCTGACCCTTTGGCTCAGCAATCTGATGCTCGAGGGGCTATCCATCGAGAGAGAAACGGAACGGCTGCTAGCCGGACTCGCGAAATTTTCAGGACCGTCTATACTTGTTTCAAACGAAACCGGCTGGGGCATCGTGCCCGATCATGCTTTGGGGAGGGCATTCCGTGACGCACAAGGACGACTTAATCAGCAGCTTGCGGCACAGGCGCGGCGCGTGGAGTTGATCGTGGCCGGCATACCCGTATGCATCAAGCCAGGCAGGCCATCATGACGGGCAACATCGACCGCCAAGCGTATGCGGAGGCCCTTGCCCGTCAGGCCCGGCTGACGAAGCCCGAAGGGGCGCTTGGTCGCCTGGAGGATCTTGCATGCTGGTTTGCGGCCCGTCAGGGCAGGGCGATCCCGGAATCCCTGCAGCCGCATATCGTCGTGTTCGCTGCGGATCATGGAGTGACCAAAGAGGGCGTTTCAGCCTATCCACGCGAGGTCACAGCCCAGATGGTCAGGAATTTCGCTTCGGGTGGGGCGGCCATCAATGTGCTTGCGCGTCAGTGTGGCGCGTCGCTGTCCATCGTGGACGTCGGCGTGGATGCCGATCTTTCCGATGTGGACGAACTCGAGCATGCCAAGATCAGAGCCCGGGGTAGCGGCAACATCGCGCGTGAACCCGCCATGACCGAGATCGAGTACTGGGAGGCTGTTGGCATTGGCCAGGAGATGGCCAACCGGGCTATCGATGCGGGCGCTAACCTGCTCATTGCCGGGGACATGGGCATCGGCAACACGACGGCCAGTGCCGCCATGATCTGCGCCTTTACTGGCAGTCCGCCGGAGCAGGTTGTGGGGCGTGGCACGGGTGTCGATGATGCCACCTATTTCCGCAAGATGGCCATCGTTGAACAGGCCCTGGCCAGGGCCGGCAATGTGCTCTCGCATAATGTTCTGCGCGAGCTCGGAGGACTGGAGATTGCTGCCATGGCAGGTTTTTACCGCATGGCGGCGGACAGAGGCGTGCCCGTGCTGCTGGATGGCTTCATCTCGGCGGCTGCTGCCTTGGCCGCCGTGACATGGGATGTCGGGATTTCGGGCTGGATGCTGGCCAGTCATCTGTCCAGCGAGCTGGGCCATCGCCTGGCACTGGACGAACTGGGGCTTGAACCGCTGCTCGATCTGGGCATGAGGCTCGGGGAAGGATCGGGTGCTGCGCTTGCCGTGCCTCTGCTCAATGCGGCCATTGCCCTACACAGGGAGATGGCCACGTTCGATTCGGCCCATGTCAGCACACGTGCATGAGACCGTTGATCGTCGATGTGCTTCGGCATGGTGAAACCGAGCTCGGCCAGCACCGGCTCGTAGGCTGCAGCGACGTGGCCCTGCATGACCGGGGCTGGATTCAGATGTGGCGGCAAGTGATCTCGCTGCCCGGATCAGGTAAACCGAGTTGCGTCATCAGTTCGCCATTGCGCCGCTGCGCGTCCTTTGCAGCCATGTATGCAAGACATGCGAACATCCCGTTGCAGTTGGATGCCGGATGGGCCGAAATGGACTTCGGCGCATGGGAGCGATGCGATGTGCGCCGGTTGCAACAATGCGCTGATTTCCATCGCTTCTATGCCGAGCCGGACAAGGTTACTCCACCGGGGGGGGAATCCTTTCCGGTATTTCGCAAACGGGTGCTGTCGGCCCTGGATCGATTAATGGCGTCTCGTTCCGAGCATGTCCTGCTTGTCACCCACGGGGGGGTTATGCGCCTGTTGCTTTGTCAGGTTCTGCGGCTGGATGCCAAACGACTATCTTCGTTCCATCTGCCGCACGCGGCGCATGCCCGTCTGGAGTTTCGTGCCGGTCAGGGCATGCTGAAGACCCTGAATCCGCTTCCCTAGATTCGGGCCACCATCGTGGCCATCCATTCATAGACGGGAAAAACGAGCAGGCTGCCGGGAACCTTGTCCAACAGGGGCGTGGCGGCAAGCACAGCCAGGGCCCAGCTCCAGCCGCGGTTTTTCGCATATCCAGACTTGGGCAGGCGCAGCCAGCGGGAGGAGATCCATTCCCCGATGAGCATACCGGGCAGCGGCAACAGGTGCATGGCGCACATGCAAAGATTGAAGAACATCAGCACCT
This sequence comes from Zetaproteobacteria bacterium, assembly GCA_003695905.1. GTDB lineage: Bacteria > Pseudomonadota > Zetaproteobacteria > Mariprofundales > Mariprofundaceae > J005. The sequence continues at coordinate 5,093 of RFGS01000066.1, forward strand.
TGGACCACCAGTAGTGCATCGGCGGCAGGCCGTAGGCAGGCGGATGGTGCTGACTCCAGGCAAAGAGCAGGAAGCCGACCAGGCAGAGCAGTGCATGCAGACCAAACCGGAGCATGGCCAGTTTCAGTCCGGGCGCGGCCGGACGAGGGAAAGCCACGATGATGCCGCGGTGGAACAGGATTGCAGCCAACAGCGGCAGCCATGTTCTTGAGTCCAGCAGTCGCACGAACGGAGAGGCTTCCCCGGTATACAGCGCCTCGACCTGTACGATCACGCTCAGACTCATCAGCACCGGCAGACTGTAGAGCATACACTGGCGAAGAACTAGGCTGAGCCAGTCCTCGATCATGGAACGGTCGCAGGTGGCGTTAGTTGCAGCGTCAGTTCTGGACCGCTGCTGCTTTGCAGATTGATGTAAAGTTTGTCTCCATCCACAATGACTCCCGTGATTTCAGCATGTTCGTGACGCGCGATCTCGCTAAGATGGCGGCCGTCCCAAAGCCAGAGCAATGAGGGATCGCTGTCGTCCGTGATCCACAGCCAGCGTCGTTCTTCATCCCATGCCAGATTGTCCGGATGTTGCAAGCCGGCTTGTTCGAGATAGGTCCCGATGAAGGGTGATGGGCCGCGATCATCGAGGACGAGGATGCGTCCCGTTCCGGTCTCGCTCATCAGGATGCGGCCGTCGGGCAAGGTTTCCATGTCCTCGATGCGGTTAAATGTCCTGGCGCCGAGGCGTCGGGCGTTCAGTCGTGCATCGTCCGGGAACTCGATGCGGGCCCATCCCTCTTCGGTCAGCACGTCCAGTTCTCTCTGCGCCAGCGCAAAGCGGTACAGGGCCCCTTCCTCGAATTCATCCGCCAGATAGGCGTACCGCCCATCAGAGGAGAAGGATATCCCCTCATGGGCGAAGGTGCCTGCCAACGGCAGGGGAGCGATCGATGGATGGCTGCTTTCCATTGCGCGACGGTCGATGAACTGTTCGTAAGGCAGCCGATCGGGCTGGGCAATACGCCAGATCAGACCCTGACCGAATTCTTCCCCGACCCACAGACTACCGTCCGGCGCAAGCTTCAATCCGTCGGCACGATGGAGGCCGGTCAGCAGCACATGGTTGCGCCCACTGGACATATCGTACACGGCCAGGCTGGGTGCGCGTGGGTGTGCTTCGGTTTCGCAACTGACGTACAGCCAGCGCCTGTCTGCGGACATGACCATCATGTCCGGATGCGCCTGGCGCCAGACGATCATCGATTTGGCTTTCCATCCCGGCGAGAGCTTGAGGCCGCTGGCATTGAGCGTGCAGGCGACCATGGCCAGGAGCAGTGAGAGGATCAGCATCATGCGCATGTGCTTTATGCTGCCCGCAGGGGGCGTTGGTGCAAGCGATGATGACATGTGTTGCGCAGGGGTTACCATCGGTGTTGGTGGAAAGCATCTCCCTGCATCGCATTCGTGCCTTCTATGCGGCCTATTTTGCAGCCATGGGCCTGCTGCTCCCCTTTTTTCCGGTGTTCCTGGATGCGAGGGGGCTGGCGGCCGGCCAGGTTGGGCTGCTCGTCGGCCTTCTTGCTGCGGCCAAGGTCGTGGCTCCTCCTGTTATTGGTGCCCTGCTTGACGGGCGGGGAGCGCAGGACGTGCGCCGTTTCATCGTGTTTTCAAGTCTCATGGCCGGCATGCTGGTCTGGTTACTTCAACAGATGGATGCACTTTGGTCCCTGGCTGCAATTGTCTTTCTGTTCGGCTTTCTCTGGGCTGCCGTTCTGCCGCTGACCGACGGCCTTTCCGTGAGCATTTCCGAGGCCGCTCTGGTCGATTACGGTCGTCTGCGGGTTTGGGGCTCGCTGGGTTTTATCGCTGCCTCGCTTGCCGGAGGTATCTGGTTCAGCACTCGACTGGATGATTTCCCGTTATGGCTTGCCATGCTGATGCTGGCCATGGCCTGGGCCGCCCGGAGGTTTCCGGCGCCTCCCCCGGCGGCGCCTGAAAGGGGCGGTATCAGGCCGATGCCCTGGGCCATGCTGGGCTGGCTGTTGCTGGCCGGATTCCTGATGCAGGCCTCGCATGGGGCCTACTATGGCTTTTTCAGTCTGTATCTGGCCGATGCGGGATATGCACAGTGGCAGGTCGGTGGCTTTTGGGTGCTAGGTGTGCTGGCCGAGGTGGTGCTGATGTGGTGCTGGAGTGGCTTTCTTCAGCGGCAGGTGCCACGGAACGTGTTTGTATCCTGCTTGCTGCTAGCCGCCGTCCGATGGGCGGGCATGGCCCTGGGCACGCACTGGCTGCTGCTCGGTCTACTGCAATGCCTGCATGCGGCCAGTTTTGCTGCTTTTCACATTGCCGCGGTCACCTGGATCGGCCGCATGGTGCCGCCAGGTCGTCAGTCCTCGGCCCAGGGATGGTATTCGGCCATGGGGTTTGGGCTTGGCGGTACATTGGGCATCATGGGGGCAGGATGGATCGTCGAGAGCATGGGCTATATGGTGGCGTTCCTGGTTTGCGCTGCACTGGCCCTGCTGGCTTTGCCGGCGGCTTGGCGCGTCAGTCGGCGATCAGGGCCTCGATCTGATTGAGCAGCAACAGGGATCGGATGCGCACGGCTTCATCATCCTCGCCCTGTTGCCTTACCTGAACCGGCTGCCGGACATGGTCCCAGCAGGGATGTTCTGACCACAGTCGGTGGGCCATGCGCTGGAAGTCGTCGCCTCTCTGGGCCAGCAACCGCTCGATGGCGGCAGCCTTAAGTCGTGTGATGCGGCGAAGGCAAAGCCTGCGCAGGGCATGGACTTCATCGCCTCCCCATACCTGGGATCGGAACAGTTGCTCGATGTCCGTGAATGGGATGATCTCGATGCAGCTGGTCGCTGCCTTCAGCACGCGTGCCATGGACATGTTCGCGGCTGCAAACTTGAGCGTGCAGGCAAACTGGGCCGTTTCCAGCAGCGCATGCAGCTCCATGCGTAAAGGTTCGGCAAGCGTCCCGGCCAGCGCCGGTGTCCGGTTGCGGGCCATCCCGATCCTGCGGCTGGCATGGCGCCGAAAGCGCTGAAAGGCACGGTGGACCTGTTCCAGCAGCCCATGCCCAATATCCTCGATGGACACGATGCGCAGCAGTTCCTCTGCGAACTGCAGTACGCCTTCTTGAACCTCCTGAACGAGTCTGGCGGCCATATTCGCATCTGGAGTTTCCTCCCAGAGCCTGTCCATCAGGTTTCGTGCATCCAGCAGGAATGCGCTGATCAGCAGTGCCTCGACAAGCGTTCCCACGTCATGGTCGAACAGGGTCTGCAGCTGTTGCACCGAGGCAATGCCCAGTTCATTGATCACCCTGTTGGTCGCCTCGGTGTGCACGATTTCATCGGCAAGTGGGTGGCATTGGAAATGGCGGTGGTGACGTCGGCGTACGGTTGGCGGAAAATAATCCTGCAGCAGCTGATCCGCGAAGCGGCTATTTGATGCAAATCGGTGTTTGTTCAGCCAGGCGTGAACGCGGTTCTTCTCCTGGCCGAGCAACACAGCCAGTGTGGGCCGGTCGAACTGGATGTTCTGCATGGGCTGGGCAATCTTTTCATCGGACAGCCACTCCTCCTCATGCAGTCGTTTGACCAAGCGCCGATATCTTGGTCCATGGGCATGGGTGTCCACTTCGGCCACGTGCAGGGCACGGGACTGCATCAGGTTGTTACGCAGGCACTGTTCGGTAACCTCTGGAGCAATGGATGAGAGCAGCGTGTTGCGGCGTTTTTGTGAAACACGTAATGCTGGCACGGCTGAGAACAGCAGCTTCAGGTTGACCTCGTGGTCCGACATGTCCACGCCGGCAGAATTATCGATGGCATCCGTGTTGACCAGGCCTCCCTGTCGCGCAAAGTCGATTCTCGCCTTCTGAGTCATGCCCAAGTTGCCGCCTTCCCCCACAACGCGGCAGCGTAACTGTTCGGCATTGATACGCACGGCATTGTTGGCCGGGTCATGCACGTCTTCATGGTTTTCCGAGGAGGACTTGATGTAGGTGCCGATGCCGCCATTGTATAGCAGATCGACTGGAGCCGAGAGGATGGCCCGGATCAGCGCCTCGCCAGAGAGTTCCTCGGCATTGATGTCCAGGCAGCGACGGACCTGAGGTGATATCGGGATGGACTTGCTGGAGCGATCGAACACGCCTCCTCCATCGCTGAGAACGGATGTATCATAGGCATCCCAGCCTGCGACCTCACTGAACAGTCGTTTCCGTTCCTCATAAGCCCGTTGTGGATCTGGATTGGGATCGAGAAAGATGTGACGGTGGTTGAACGCTGCAACGAGGCGGATGTTCGGGTTGAGCAGCATGCCATTGCCGAACACGTCTCCTGACATATCACCGATGCCTATCACGCGAATCGGATCCTTCCATGCATCGATGTCCAGGCGCCGGAAGTGCTGGGCAATGCATACCCAGGCCCCACGAGCCGTGATGCCAAGGGCCTTGTGGTCGTAGCCATGGCGTCCTCCGCTGGCGAAGGCATCCCCCATCCAGAAACGCATCTCCTGTGCTATGCCATTGGCTTCGTCGGAGAAGCGTGCTGTGCCCTTGTCGGCTGCTACGACGAGGTATGGATCGTTAGCGTCCTCTGGCGGGATGCGAATGCCCGCGGGTGGCGCGATTCTGCCCTCGATCAGGTTGTCGGTGATGGACAGCAGTGCGCGGATGAAGGCCCGATATTGTTGGACCACATCCTGGGCGTTCTCCGCTTCGCGTACAATGAAGCCCCCCTTGGCCCCCGTGGGGATGATCTGACCGTTCTTGGTGATTTGCGTGTCCATGAGCTCGAGCACTTCGGTTCGAAAGTCAGCTGGTCTGTCCGAGTAGCGGATACCTCCGCGGGCGATGGGACCGGCGCGCAGGTGAACGCCTTCGAGCTGCACGCCATGCACGAAGCATTCGCGCCAGGGCACGGGTTTGGGCGCAAAGCTCAGGCGGGACGTTTCCATCTTGATGACCACGGGATCACCGGGTTTGCGGATCATCGCATTTGTGCGCATGCTGGCCTGTACCAGTTCGCCCAGAGCTCTGAACCAGCGGTCCTCCGACAGCGTGTGAACATGTTCAAGGCTGGTCAGAAAGCCCTGGTGCGCCTGATCTTCCGCATCGGGATCATGCTGCGGGTTATGACGTGCCAGAAACCATCTGAGCAGCGAGTGACTGCATGCGGGGTATCTGAGCATCATGTCAATCAATGGGGAGCGGGCCGCCGACGGCATGAGCTGAATCAGGTGGTTGCGCAACGTGATCAGCACGCCCACGTCCTCCACGCTCATGCCGGTGGCCAGCACGAGCTCGTTGATCGGGTCGTGGTCGGCCTCTCCGTTGAAGACACGGTCGAGTCCATCCCGTAGTCTGGCGAGAGCATGGTCGTCCAGCTCATGGTCCGTCCGGCAGACGAAGCGGTTGATGTTCAGCTGTTCCCCGGCCCGCCCCAGCGTGACCATGGTTTCCTGTTCGGCAGTCAGGCCAAAGGCCTGAATGCGGTTGACCATGGATCCCAGCAGCAGCGTTCTGTCCGTGAGCAGATGAATCTCCAGTCTGTTCCTGCCCATGAGCAGCAAACGCACATGGATACGGCCATCCCGTGCGATTTGCGACCGCACGACGATGTCGCGCCAGAGCTGTTCCGGCGGAAACGTGTGCTCATAAAGGGCTGGAACCTCAAGGGTCTCGGCAAGGGCATCGGGCACGTTCAGTTGGGCTGCGTGATCGAGGATGGCTTGTTTGGCCCTGTCCTTCCAGAAGGTGATCGTATCCTGAACAGCCCTGCGCAACGATGCCTCATCGACCGTCTGCATCGGGCTCCCATCCGCGCGCTCTGGCGCGCAAAAGGCCAGGATGATGCGATGCGGTCCGATGCCGATGCTTTCATGGCCTAGGACGGTGATGCCCATGCTCTGTTCGATGCGGAAGACGAGGGATCTGAGCGTGTTTGGACCGAAGCGCAGGGCCGAAATGGCAATGTACAGGATCGGCAGGCCGGGAACCGTCGGGAAGAGAAGCTTGCAGACGGCATCGGTGTGTCCAGCCAGGTCGACCGTCGAGCGCATCGGCGCCAGCCAGTCCTCGCCCTTTGTACTGAGCAGAGCCGGCTTTGGAAGACGATCGAAGATGGTTCTCAGTTCTCTGTGATAGAAGGCCGAGTGACGCAATAGAGGTGTTCCGGCCAAGGCCTGCCAGTGCTGCCGGAGCACAGGCACATGACTGGCATTCGTGTAGCGTGCGCTGCGGGAGAAGTGTCCGATGAGGAAGCAGCTGCGCAGGCGATCGGCTGTTCTCCAGCTGATACGAACGATCTCGACATTGGCGGCGCTGTAGAGATATTCCCATGTCGTTGGCAGGTTCAACCATTCGACGCCCGGTTCCGTGGCAGGTGGCAAGCCGGTCAGGTCACTCTCCAGAGATGGTGCCACATGCGCGGTGATGCGTCGACGCCGAAACAGCCCCAGCCTTCGTTGCTCCATGCGCAATCCGAAGAAGAGATAGCGGTTGTCGTTGAGCCAGGCCAGCAATTGGGCCTCCTCGGGTTTGTCCTTGTGCAGGAAATGCGCGGTGCGGTTGATCATGCGCCGCATCGTGGGAAAGTCTTTCACGGAGAGCTGCACCGTATGCAGGATGGCTTCGATATCCCTGACCATCGGCGTGATTTCGCGCACGAGCGTGGCAGACAAATGCAGGGCGATGAACATGAAATTCGAGGGGGCATGTTCGCCGGGAGGCCTTAACTCGATCTGGCATTGCTTTTCATCGCAGACCATGCTGGCGACCATGGTCTGCTGCATCAGCGGCGTGATGTTCTTCTTGAGTAGATAGCCCTTGATGGCATCGAGGAAAAAGGCCTGGTCCGGGCAGCGAAGCGTCAAAACATGCCGGTGCAGCGTGTTGTGCGTGATTGTGGCCACGCGCACGGCCACGCCGATTTCTTTCTCGCCAAGGGGCAAGAGGCGCATGAATTGCCGGACAAGAAGAGCCGCCAGACGCGGTTCAATGGTCTGGATATGCTGTTCGATGCGAGCCTGATCGAGCAGCTTGATCAATTGCCGTCTGATTGTCCTCATGCGCCGCTCCTTGGTCGGAGTCTACGCGCGAAGTCGGCAGTTTGTCGATGCCTAGGGACGCGCGCCCCGCAAGTTCAGCGGGGCACGTTCACTCGGTCGACGAGCTGGCGCAAGACAAAGCGCAGGACGCCTCCATGACGGTAGTATTCCCATTCCTGGGGCGTATCGATGCGCACCAACGCCTTAAAGAGCTTGTCATCGGCCTGTACCTCAACGGTCCTGCTGCCGGTCTGAAGATTCCGGATACTGAACGACTCCTTGCCGCTCAGGCCGAGTTTGTCGGCATTGTCTCCTTCCATGAACTGGAGGGGCAGAATGCCCATGCCCACGAGGTTGCTGCGGTGGATACGCTCGAACGATTCGGCCAGGACCGCACGCACACCCAGCAGGGCTGGACCCTTGGCTGCCCAGTCACGTGATGAGCCGGAACCGTACTCCTTGCCGGCGATGACGATCATCGGCAGTCCCTCACGCTGATAGTGCATGGCTGCATCGAAAATGCTCGCCTGTCGTTCTTCGGGAAGGATCAGTGTGACGCCGCCCTCGGTGCCTGGTGCAAGCCGGTTACGCAGCCTGATGTTGGCAAACGTACCGCGCATCATGACTTCGTGGTTGCCTCGACGGGAGCCATAGGAATTGAAATCCTGGGGCTCAACCCCGTGCTCGATGAGCCATCGACCGGCAGGGGAATCCACGGCGATGCTGCCGGCAGGCGAGATATGGTCTGTGGTCACGGAATCACCAAGCCATGCCAGCACGCGGGCATGTTCGATGTCTTCGATATCTCCGGCCTTCCGGCTCATGCCGGAAAAATATGGCGGATGCTGAATATAGGTGGACTCAGCAGGCCAGTCGAATCGCTCACCGCTCGGGGCATTCAGGCTGCGCCAATTGTCATCGCCAGCGAACACATCGGCATAGGAACGGCTGAACTGTTCGCGCCGCACATGTGTCAGGGCCTCGGCAATTTCCGCCTGAGTCGGCCAGATATCCTTCAGGTACACGGGTTGGCCCTCAGCATCGGTGGCGATGGGATCACGATAGAGGTCGATGTTCATCGTGCCAGCAATGGCATAGGCGACGACAAGCGGCGGGCTGGCCAGATAGTTCATGCGCACTTCGGGATGCACGCGCCCTTCGAAGTTACGGTTGCCGGAGAGCACCGAGCACACGGCAAGATTACCTTCGGCGATGGCCTTGGATACCTCACCGGGAAGTGGACCGGAATTGCCGATGCAGGTTGTGCAGCCATAGCCGACGACATGGAAGCCCATGCTCTTCAGTGGCTCCATCAGCCCTGCATCCTTGAGGTATTCGGTCACAGCCAGCGAGCCGGGTCCGAGCGAGGTCTTGACCCATGGGGCTGGCCTCAGTCCGCGTTCCGCGGCTTTTTTGGCCACCAGTCCTGCGCCCAGCATGACGGATGGATTGGATGTGTTTGTGCATGAGGTGATGGCCGCTATGACGACAGCGCCATCTTCCAGCGTGAAGGACTGACCGCTCATCGAGACCTGTACAGCCCTGGATTGAAGCCC
>RFGS01000067.1 GCA_003695905.1 Zetaproteobacteria bacterium
GGCAATCGTTTTCCATTCTTCCGGCGTCATTTGCATGCCGCGCTCTTCCATGCGTAGCTTCATCACGTGCAACATATGTTGCCAATGCACCCAGTCCAACCGCTTCGGATGCGGCAAAGCGTGACATGCCGAGCAGCGTTCGGCAAACAGCTGGGCGGCTTTCGAGTCTCGGGCAGGCAAATCCATCGCCCAAACGGGATAACTCATCATCAACATCAGAACAAACAGTAACTTGCGCATGACTCTCTACCTCCCTTAAAACCCAAGTTCCGCATCAGCCGGTGTATGCGACAGCGAACGCACACTTTGGCTAGTCGGAATCTCGACATACCACGTCAACATCACACGCCAGCTGTCCTTGAGCTGCAATCCGTTCAATCGCTGATACAGTGGCACCTGAACGCCCACATCCACAATCTGCAACGGCACCGGCTGCCACTGTACACCCAGTGTCGCAAACATCTGCGTCTTGCCCATGTTGGCCGGATCCCACAAAGGCGTCATGTATGGCGAACTGGCCATGCCCTGTATGGCACGACCGGATGCGCCTGTTCGCGCCTCGTCAGCCTCGCCATGCAAACGGCCCTGCCATTCGCCATTGAGTTCGCCATAAAGCACCCAGGCATAGTGCGGCTGATACATCAGATAGCCATCCACCTGCCCCCGGTCACCCAGGCGGTAGCCGCGCTTGTTCGTGCCCGTGCGTGCCGTATACCGGACATCAAGTCCCCACCACCAGGGAGAGCTTGAATGTTGATAAAGGGCTCCAATGATCGGATCCCAAGTGCCACTGCCCAATTGCATGCCATATGGCAGCAGTTCCTTCTGACGCATGGCAACGGGATGCGTTGTGTTGCGCTTGTCGATCGAGCCGGTTGGCATGGACAGGCCGGCGAACAACGAAAACTCCTTGGACGGAATCAACGGATCGTCCGCATACAGGCGATACTTGGCCATCAGCATGGTATCCGCGATTCCTCGTGATTTCATCGTATAGCCCGCCGAACCCGTGGTCATGCGCATCATGCTGTTGAACTGCATGTCCATGCGGTTATCCACATACATGCCCATGATGCCGGCAAAGAAATCATCGCTGAAGCTATAACCCGCGGCCAGATTCAGCATGGTCATATCCATGGACGTGGGTGCCGCCATGAACTTGCCGGTTGGCTTACCCATCATCACCGGCATGCCCAGGATGGATGCCGGATCCACATCCTGAGTGCCCGAACGCAGGCCGGACATGTGCATGAGCATCGGCTGAATCTTGAAGCGAAACTCATGGGTCTCCGGGATGCCGCCCCCGGGGATGTTCATCGGCATGTTGCCGCCGCACTTGCCACAGCAAAGCCCGATATAGGCATTCGCATCCGTGGCCAGCAACAATAAAAACAGTAAAAGCCCTGCTTTCTTTATCAATGTCTCTCTCCTTTGTCATTGGATTGTTCAGATTCCATGTCGTCGCACGACTGACCCGCGCACGGATCAAGCATGCACAAACAAGCTTTCTTGAATCAGAAAGCTTGAATCATCAGATGTTGTGTAAGAAACAATCAGACAGTTTTGGGGGGAGGAGAGAGATCCATCTCCATAAGGCAGGCTGCCATGGGCACAAGAAGACTTTGGTGAACGGTCTCGGCAGGAAAATAAGCCTTAAACGTTGCTGCAGTCACATGCGGATTGAACGCATGCGGCAACGTATCCAGGTTCTGATGGCAGCCGCAACCGCATTGACATACGCAATCCGTTTGGGATGACGTAGACTGATCAAGCTGATGATGGTCAGTTGCATCATCCATCGAACAGGCGACATGCCTGGGCAGACTGTCCGGACAAGCCATGGCCGGAATGCTGCCAACCGACAGCACAGCCATAATCAGCACCCAGCAAAGCATCCGCCGCATAAGCGCCATGATGCAAGTTTCGAAAGTAAAAGCAAGCTCAAACGCGCAAGGGTACCGTGCTGACATCATACGGAGAACGTTGAGCAGTGCATCTTGTTCGGTCGATCGCATGCCCTCTTGAACGCCCTAAAGCAGTGGCGTCAGCAACGCCCAACCGGGCATGAAAATAATCTTTTCCACATCGCCTTATCGGACGAGCACCGGTAGGCATTGCGTCAAACCAAGCGCACTGGCATACAGCGCCTTCGAATACCTTGCTCGTTCAGATCACGAAGCCCCCTCGCCAGCAAAGGCAACCGGAACTGGTAAAATTCGGTCTTTCTGCAACAATTGGACGCATTCGTTGCAAACAAACCATCAGGGATGCCTTGCCCTAGGAGATTATCAACATGCCCCGACGCATAAGCTTTTTTCTGTTCATGCTGCTCGCCCCGACCCTGGTTTTCGGAGAGCCGATGGATTCCGCTGTTGAACAGGCCATTCGCCAGGCCATCCCACAACTGAATATCACGGCCGTACGTCCGGCACCGATGGAAGGACTATATGAAGTCCAGGCGGGAAGCAATATCTACTACGCCGACAAAAACGGTCGTCATCTCATTGTCGGTGGCCACATCATCGATACACAAGCCCAGCGCGACCTGACCCAGGAGCGCATCGAGGACATCACGCGCATTGACTGGAAACGCCTTCCTCTCGATCTGGCCATCGTATCGGGGGATCCGAAAGCGCCCCACAAGCTGGCCGTGTTCACGGATCCCGATTGCCCTTACTGCAAACGACTGGAAGCCCTGTTGAAGGATCTCAAGGGTGTTCGGGTCTACACCTTCCTCTATCCCCTGACCCAGCTTCATCCAGACGCCTGGCGCAAGGCCCAGGCCATCTGGTGCAGCAAGGACCGGCATGATACCCTGGTCAAGACCATGCTGGAGGGCATCGACCCTGGTCATGCGACCTGCGCTCATCCTCTTGATCGCATCGGCAAACTCGGCGACGAACTGGGCATCAGCGGCACTCCCACCCTGATCGCCGGTGATGGACGCCGCATGGCCGGTGCGCCCAGGTCCGTCGAAGATCTGAAGGCCTGGATTCTCAGACAGTAAGGAGAACAACCTATGCGACATTCGCGAAATCCCGACCAGATCAGGCCGGTGACCATCGACACGTGTTTCAATCGCTATGCTGAGGGATCAGCACTCATTTCCTTCGGACATACCCGTGTGTTGTGCACGGCAAGCATCGAAGACAAGCAGCCTCCATTTCTGCGCGGCACGGACTCCGGCTGGGTGACAGCCGAATACGGCATGCTGCCCAGGGCAACGCATACGCGCGGTCATCGCGAAGCCGCGAAAGGCAAGCAGGGCGGCCGGACGGTGGAGATTCAGCGGCTGATCGGGCGAAGCCTGCGCGGTGTGGTAGATCTCGACCGCCTTGGCCCCCGTTGCATCACCGTGGATTGCGACGTGCTTCAGGCCGATGGTGGAACGCGCACGGCTGCCATTACAGGAGGCTGGGTAGCCTTGCGCCTGGCCATCAACCTCCTGCTGGAAGATGGAGAACTAGAGACGGACCCGGTACTTGGGCAGGTTGCCGCCATAAGCTGCGGCATCGTACAGGGCCGGGTGCTCGTGGATCTTGAATACTCGGAAGACAGCGAGGCTGAGATGGACGCCAACTTTGTCATGACCCCTGAAGGTGGCCTCATCGAAGTTCAGGCGACAGCCGAGGACAAGCCCATCGAATGGCTGCAATTCATGGAAATGAAGCAGTTGGCTGATAGCGCCATACGGCAACTGGCCAACCTCCAGCGTGAAGCGGTAGATCGCGCATGAAGCTGGTCATCGCTTCCGGTAATGCCAAGAAAAGAAGCGAAATCGAACGCATCACATGTCGTCTGGGCATTGATATTGTGCCACTTGAACAGACGATTTTTGTCGAAGTCGTCGAGGATGGACGGACATTTTCGGAGAATGCCGCGAAAAAGGCCCGGGCTTTTGCCAAGGCCAACAACTGCGCGGCTTTAGCCGACGACTCTGGCCTTTGCGTCGAGGCCCTTGGAGGTGCACCAGGCGTGATGAGCGCCCGTTATGCAGGGGACGGCGCCAGCGATGAAGCCAACATTTTGAAGTTGCTTGAGGCCATGAAAGGAATCCGGCAGCGCCGCGCATGCTTTTACTGCCATATGTTCCTTGCGCTGCCGAATGGCGAACCCCTGACCGAGGCTTCGGGCAAGGTTTGTGGGGAAATCCTGGAAACGCCCAAGGGCCGAGATGGTTTCGGCTATGATCCGGTATTTTACTGTCCGGAACTAGGCAAAACGTTTGCCGAGGCCACGCCTGAGGAGAAGGACCGCCTTTCTCATCGGGGCAAGGCTCTGCGTGCGCTGTCCGTCAAACTTGCACGACTGGTTCCCCATTCATGAAGTCCTTCAATCCCGAATGCCGCTGCTGTCCGCGTCTTCACGAATGGCTGTGTGGCATCAGGGAACGTTTTCCCGACTACCACGCTGCCCCTGTGCCCGCCTTCGGAGACAAAAAGCCGCGCCTGCTCATCATCGGCCTTGCACCCGGCATGCATGGTGCCAACCGGACCGGTCGGCCGTTCACCGGGGATCATGCCGGCATCCTCCTATATCGAACGCTGTTTGAGCTTGGCCTGTCCAACCAGCCTGAATCGGTGTCTGCCGACGATGGCCTCCGACTGCATGGCGTGCGCATCACCAATGCCGTCAAATGCCTGCCTCCGCAAAACAAGCCAACAGGCGATGAAATCCGCACATGCAACCGTTATCTGGCCCGGGAGCTGGACGATCTGGACCCGAGCACGGCTCTGCTGGCCCTCGGACGCATCGCTCACGATGCCGTGCTGCGCGCCCTGGGCCTGCGACTTCGCGACTTCCCTTTTGCGCATGCTGCCCAGCACACCCTACCCCAGGGCAGGACGCTCGTCGATTCCTATCACTGCTCGCGGTACAACACTCAGACAGGACGACTGACCAGAGACTCCTTTCTTCAGGCCGTCAAGCTTGCCCTACGGGCTGGGGGTATGCAGCCGAGCAACATCTGACCACAACGAAAGAACCGATGCGACTAGACTGAAGGGCCGCGCTCAAAGCGCTTCATCATCCTGTGCACCTTCAACACATATTTGCGGCTGCCCAGTGAGCCATTGTACGCAGCCAAAGCCCGATCCAGATTCTTATATCGATCGAGGTAATGTCTGAGAATCGCGCAGCCATAGCGGATGTTCGTTTCAATGTTCAGCAGATTGTCTTCCTTCGAGCCCAACTCTTCCTTCCAAAACGGCATGACCTGCATCAGGCCGACCGCACCGACATTGCTGACAGCGAAATGGTCAAACTGAGATTCTACCGCGATGACCGCCAGAATCAGATCTGGATCTAGATCGAAACGCTTGCTGTAGCGGTAAACCCATCGCGCAATCACGCGAGCCTCCGTTTCATTGGAGACCCATGGCCGAATCATCGGCACCAGATCCTCCATCCAGACCTGCTCTTCGTAATCCACCTGTTCTGGCTCGGGCTCAGGCTGCAACATCTTTTTCAGGGAATCCTTCTCCTCAGGCGCGAGATCGAGAAATCCAACGCTTTTCTCGACCAGATGCATGGCCGTGCTGGTCTGTGTCAGATGCTGGCGATCCTCCGACGTGCTGCGCAGCCAGAACGGCAGACTGATGACAAAGCCGACCATCATCACGCCGGCAAGCAGGGCCTTCGGTGAGATGCCGCGCAACCGATCGCGAAGCTCGCTGGCGTTCAGTGACATGCCTCCACAAGGCGGCGCGCCCGTTCCACCGCTTCATTCAGCGACAAGGACTGCCGTTGCTCGCCCCGTCTGCCCAGTTCCACCCTACCCTCAGCCAGCGCTCTTGCACCAATGACAAGCTGAAGCGGAAAGCCGATGAGATCGGCATCCTTGAACTTGACACCGGCACGCTCCCGACGGTCATCCCACAACACCGAGATGCCAGCCTTGATCAATCGCTCATACATCTGATCGGCGGCCTTCAGCACATTCTCGTCCTGCCCCATCGAAATCAACACAAGCTGAAATGGTGCCACCTGCATGGGCCAGGCAAGTCCGTTTTCGTCATGGCATTGTTCGACAATAGCCGCCATGAGCCGTGAAACGCCGATGCCATAGCATCCCATGAGCGGTATGGCGCGATCACCATCAGCTGTCTGGAAGCGCACATTCATGGGCTCAGTGTAACGAGCGCCAAGCGCAAACACGTGTCCAACCTCGATGCCGCGGGTCAAATGCAAGCCCCCATCACATACCGGACAGCCATCACCGGATTTCACCTCGCGAATATCCGCATAACTTGCATCGGACAAGTCACGCCCTGGCTCGAATCCTCGCAAATGATGATCCAACCGGTTGGCCCCAACCACAAGCCCAGCTGCATCGCGCAGGGTTTCGTCAAGCACGACCCTGCAGGCAAGTCCCTGTGGCCCGACAAAGCCGGCCACGCCACCGATGGACGCGATGTCCGCATCGCTGGCCAGCAGAAGCTCATCCGCACCCAGCACATTGGCCAATTTGACCTCCTGAACCTGGTCATCGCCACGCACGCATGCTGCAACCAGTGATGACGTACCATCCCTGACCATGCGATAGACCAGTGTCTTCACAAGAAGCCCAGGAACCATGCCAAGAAAATCGGCCACCTCGTCGGCTGATCGCAACCCCGGTGTATGTACCTCTTCCAAAGGCGCCGTCTGATGATCGGGCAGCTCGCGGCGGCCCCGAGCCTTTTCCACATTGGCTGCATAATCGCAATGCTCGCAATGCGCAATGCAATCCTCGCCCGAATCGGCAAGGACATGAAACTCATGGGAACTCTCACCACCGATCGAACCCGTATCCGCCTCGACTGCACGAAAACGAAGGCCCAGGCGCGAGAAGATACGCACATAAGTGTCGAACATGTTCTGATATTCGCGCATCAGGCAATCGCGATCGACATGGAATGAATAAGCATCCTTCATGATGAACTCCCGGCCACGCATCAAACCGAAACGTGGTCGAATCTCATCACGAAACTTGGCCTGAATCTGATACAGGTTCATGGGCAATTGCTTGTAGGAACGAAGCTCCTTCGCCACGAGATCGCAAATAACCTCCTCGTGCGTCGGCCCAAGACAAGACTCATGATCATGGCGGTCGCGGAACCGGAGCAATTCCGGTCCATACTTGTTCCATCGCCCAGACTGCTGCCAAAGCTCGGCCGGCTGGACCATGGGCATCAGCAATTCCTGAGCGCCCGAGCGATCCATTTCCTCTCGAATGACCTGCTCGATCCTTCGTAATACGCGAAGTCCAAGCGGCAGGAAATCGTATACGCCCGAGGTCACGCGCCGGATATATCCGGCTCGTACAAGCAAACGGTGTGAAACGACCTCGGCATCTGCGGGATCATCCCGAAGGGTTGGGGCAAAAAAGCTGGAGTATCGCATGTGCGCAGTCTACATCCTTAACCGCCGGACGTAAGCAGACAAATGGAACCGTGCCTTGGGAAAGACAGAAAAATCATCTACACTGATCAATCGAGGGAGAAGCATGCGCATGAACAGACTTTCAAACCGCGAACAAAACATTCGCAACCAACCCATGCGTGCACGCCTGAACACTTGGCTATTCGATCTCCGGGCCCCGACCGGACGCACGGTCAACATGATCCTGATGTTCCTGATCATCGCCAGCGTGTTGCTGGGCATGGCAGGCAGCGTATCATCTTTCCGCCCATGGCATCGCCTGTTCAACAGGCTTGAAATCTTCGTCACACTGGTCTTCATGATCGAGTACGCCCTGCGACTCTATTCCGCACGGCATCCTTGGCGCTATGCGCTGAGCATTTACGGTATTGCCGACCTGCTGGCCATCCTGCCTTTGCTGCTCATCGGTCAGCCCAACACGGCCATGCGCCTGCTACGCATTTTCCGCATGCTCAAGCTTTTCCGCTACTTACGCGCCCTGCACCTGTTCGTCTCCTCCCTGCGAGACGTGTATGAAATCATGCTCGTCGTCACCTCAAGCATTCTGATCATCGTACTCATTGCCGGAAACCTGATCCTGGTCATTGAACCCGAACTGGTATCCAATGCCTTCGAGGGCTGTTGGTGGGCCCTAGTCACGATGACCACCGTCGGCTACGGCGATATCGTGCCACACTCGGCTGGCGGTCAGCTACTTGCCTCGGTGCTGATGATCATCGGCCTGACCATGTTTGCCATGCTCACCGGTACCATCTCGGTCAAGATTGCCCATACGCTGTCCTACCATCGCGAATGCAAAAGCTGCGGGCGCAAAATTGCCCAGGAATTCATCTACTGTCCGTTCTGTGGCTTGTCCCAGCTTGCGCAGCAGTCCTCCAGCGAAGACAAAAAAATATCCGAATAGCCTTTATTCACTCTTGCCTTGTAAGGCCTTTAGCAGGCGTCGATGAAGGTCATCGAAGCCTCCGTTGGACAGAACCAGCACATAATCACCTGGCGTCGCCCTGTCCACGATCTCCTCGATGATCGTCTCCGTATCTTCCGCGACCTTGGCATGCGCTCCAATCTTGCGGCAAACCGAAGCGACGTCGAGCATCGCCTCTGCCGCCAGTCCACGCGATGCCGGGCGTACAAAAATAACCCGGTCCGCCCCTGGAAAGCACGCGGGAAGGCGTTCTTCATGTACCCGGGTGCGCATCGTATTGCTGCGCGGCTCGACAACAACCCAGAGACGTCCCTGATCCCCCAAAGCAGCTCGTGCAGCCGCCACAATGCCGCGAATCGCTGTTGGATGATGAGCGAAATCATCGTAGATGCGCACCCCTGCTGCCTCGCCAACCAGACTCATCCGCCGACGAACGCCGGCAAAGGTTGACAACGCATCAGCGATTTCCTGATAGGAAAGGCCCAAAGCGAATGCTGCAGCAGCCACCGCGCAGGCATTCGCAACATGGTGCTCGCCAAGCATGGACCAATCGACTTCGATCACCTGCCGGCCGCGATGAAACAGGCGAAAACGGGTTCCGTCCTCGCACACCGACTGCCAATACCAGTCCGCATCAGCGTCACTCCCCCAACGCGCAAAGCGCACCTGCTTCGTCCAACAACCTCGCCTCAACACATCGGCCAGATGTCGATCATCTGCATTGACAACAATCAAGCCACTGCCGGGCACAGTGCGGATGAGATGGTGGAACTGGCGCTTGATCGCTTCCAGGTCAGGAAAAATATCCGCATGGTCATATTCGAGATTGTTCAGAATCAACAATCTCGGGTGATAATGCAGAAACTTGCTGCGCTTGTCGAAGAAGGCCGTATCGTATTCATCTCCCTCGATAACAAAGGGGCGTCCTTGGCCAAGCCTTGCGCCCATGCCAAAATTCTCGGGAATACCGCCGATCAAAAAGCCCGGTTGTCGGCCCGCCGATTCAAGCGCCCAGGCCAAAAGGCTCGAGGTCGTCGTTTTGCCGTGCGTTCCGGCCACGACACAAGACAGGCGAGCGCCTAGGACATGGTCGCCAACGAACTGTGCCCCAGATGTATAGGCGATACCCCGATCCAGTATGGCCTCCACCTCAACATTGCCGCGGGAAAGGGCATTGCCCACCAGCACTAGATCCGGCCGCGGATCGAGATTGTCCACGCTGAATGGACGCACTTTGATATTCATGGCGGCCAACACATCCGACATGGGAGGATAAACACCAGCATCGGAGCCCGTCACCCACCAGCCAGATTCCTGGGCCAACCTTGCAATGCCGGCCATGGCCGTGCCACAAATCCCGAGAATGTGCAAATGCTTATGCTGGCGGATCATAAGGGTGGATTGAATCATAAAGCAACCCACTGGCAAAGTCTCAATAAGCACCATGTCAGTAACACATAACCTAATGGGATGGTTCGTCCCGCCTCCTTTCTGTGATATGGAATACATCCATACTGGCACATCGATGCCGAGAACGAGAGGGGCGGGGCGGACCATCCCATTAGGTTTATTTGTTGCTAACAAGTAAAGACAATTGATCTTGCTAACTCTTTCAAATAAGATACTTTTTCCACATGATCAAGGCATACATAATCGTATGGGGTGTCCTTGGGAGCATATGGCTTCCCCAAACATCTTCGGCCATTGCCTCCTCACCTGAGGAAATGTGGCTTGAAAACGGATGGCAACATGTTTACGAACAACACTACCAGCAAGCTCTTCATACATGGCAAGAAGGGATTGATCGGCAACCCGACGATCGTCTCTTTCTCGTGCTGGGCGCGTACGCTGATTTCAGCAATGCACTGAACCAACTCAAACGCATTGGTGAAAAAAACAAGGCTTTCATCGCCCAAAAGCTGCGGCAAAATAAGCGGCTGTTTTATGTGCTCAGCGCCCGTAAAGCCTCACAGCGGAGGGAAGTTCGCAACAAAGAGCTCACCGACTTAATGCAAGCGGCCGACTTGGACCCGCCCCTACTGGCAAACATGGCTCTGAAGTTCAAGTCAAAACAAACACACCGAGAAATCAGTCAAGCATCTGCCGAAGACATTCACCAAAAAGCCGTCGCCCTTGCCAGGCAGGGCAAATATAAACTGGCCTTGGAGATGCTTGCTCCTTATGCAGAAAAACCTGAGCAATTCCCCGAGATTGCGATTGACACGATGGTTATCCTCAACTGGAACAATCAATATGATGATGCAGTCCGCGCCTTCGAGCACCGCCCTGCTGACCTGAAACTACCGGATTACCTGAAATTGGCCATAGCCGATTCCTATTACCATCTCAACCGCTTTGATCAGGCGCTGGCCCTGTACTCTGACATCCCCGAACATGCACCCGAATTCGCCAAGGCCATTCATGGAAAGCTACAAACTCTCATTGCCCTACGCCGTTTCAATGATGCCTGGAATCTGCTCCCGCAAATGTCACATGTACCGGCTGTCACCCGGATTTTTCTAGCCATGGCAACCATGCATTTGGATGAAGGGTTTACCACCTGGCTCCAGCAGCTAACGGCAGATGCAGACAGTACAGCTATCGTGGAAGCGATCCGTCATCAGCTGGCTAAGTTATCGACACAGCAACATAAATACATCACGGATCGACTCAAAAAGCTGGCAAGTACACATGATACCAAGAATGAATTGCGTTATCTGACCTGGCTGAGCTGGCTTGATGATCCACGTGACCAACAGCTTGTCCCTGATGCTGCAGCCATGGCGACCCTATATACTTCGGAGCAATTATCGCACATCGGCTGGGTATTGTATCGTGCGAGACGCTATGTGCAGGCAGAGCAGGTTTTTCAGGCAGCCCACATGCAGAGCCCCAGACTTTTCAAAGCAGACATGGGCCTTGCCTATAGCCATTTGCAGAATGGCCATGTCATAGAGGCAGAAAAGATCCTGCAAGACTGGCACAAGACGCAGGCCGACAATGCGCAATTCCTTTACGCGCTAGCATTTCTACGAGAAAAACAGGAAGACTTCTGGGGGGCAATTCAGGCATATGAACGAATCCTGGCACAGTATCCACATGATAAAGTAGCCCGAAAATTGCAAATCAAAGCACTAGCCTCCCTAGGCGCTACTTCTCAGGCATTGGAAGAGGCACGATTATATCTCCCGGACGACAAGGCCTTCCATGATTCACTCACCGACCGCCTGGCGGTTGATCGATTACACTGGGATGAAGCACCTATTGCGTTGCGCATCCTGAAGCCCTTGCTAAAAAAACAATTTCGCGAGGCCCGCTTCGATCACATTCCGGCACTGATCAGCAATGATCAAGCAACAGATGCTGTGCGGGCGTATGAACAACTGCTTGCCGAAGGTATCAAACCACCACTGTGGCTACAGCAAATCGCTGCCGGCGCCTATCTGGCTGCTGAACAGCGTGAAACGGCGTTGCGCCTGTACAACAAAGTGCTGAAAGACTGGCCCCGTTCCTTTGACTCACGTATCGGCAAGTTCTATTGTCTGGTCGAACTGCAACGTTGGGAAGAAGCCGATGAAGTCCTGAGAGACTTGGAAAATGAACATTTGCCTTGGTCCTTTGGACGCTTCCCCTACGAACGCCTTAATCCCCAGAAAATGACCGTAGCCATGGCTAGGGCACTGTGGCTAACCGGCCAGCAACGCTATCCGGAAGCTGAAGACTATTTGCAGAAGCTCCATGCATCTGCTCCAGGAAATATCGAAATTCGAGAAGCACTGGCAAGTCTGCACCAACAGCGCGGCTGGCCTCGCCGATCGTTACGGGAATACAAAATCATCGCAGCCCTTCAAGCACGCGATGTTGTTCCACCATCCACACTCGGATTGAGCGAAGCCCTGAACGAAACAGAATTCAAGAAACAGGCACGCCATTTACTGAGGACCGAACAGAAACGTCATCCGCGAGATCCTCAAGTCATTCGCCTGCAACGCCACTATCTCATTGAGACCATGCGAAGTGTGGAAATCGGCGGCCATTATGAGAATAGCAGCGATGGCGCTCAGGATCGCTTAGGCTATGCGCGCTATCTTCACCCCCTCGGGTTACACACAGATCTGTTTATTGAAACCATGTTCCGGCGCAGCTCCCAAGGCACTTTGTCAGCTGCGTTTGATCGCATAGGTATAGGTTTCGACCATCGTTTCAATGCCCAATGGCGCCTCCGTGAAACCTTGTCGGGAGATTATGTCAGGCAAGGGGATATCGGCCTGCGTAGTGAACTGAACTGGCACCCGGATGATTTTTGGCAAGTGGACATGTTTTACGACTCGTTCGTCAGCGATGTTCCGTTACGCGCCAGAATCTTTAACATCACCTCCGATCAGTTCGGTGGCAGTCTTCGCTATCGCTGGAGTGAATGGCGTGAGGCAAGTGCATCTGCAGGACTGTCCCGATATTCCGATGGGAACCAGCGACTTGAAGGCTCAATTCAATATAGCCAGAACATTCTGACACGATATGACTGGAGGCTCCTCGCTTCGGGAAATTTTTATGCATCACGAAGCTCTCTAGCCAACCGCCCCTATTTCAGCCCGGACAGGGATGCCAGTGTAACCATAACACTGATGATTGAGCACTATCTCTGGCATCGTTATGAACATGTCAGCGAAAAATATGAACGCTGGTTCACACATCGATTGTACCTGACTGCGGGCTCCTACTGGCAGCATGGCTTCGGAAGCGGCCTTATCAGTGCCTTGCATTATGAACAGGATATCGCGTTTTCTGACACCCATCATCTGGTCTGGGGCATAGATTGGGGACGTCGACCGTACGATGGTGCACAGGTCGGCAGTTATGCCATTGATGGTCATTACCGGTGGGATTTCTGATGTTGAGAATCGTGTTCCTCGTATTTCTAGTTCTGTTGCCGACAACAGTAACAGCTGAGGCTTTCGATGTAACGCCGGCAGCATTTGGCAAAAATCAGTTTCTTGTCCTTTGCTATCATGCCATTCCCGTAAAGGGGAAAGAAAATGATCCTTATACCATTTCACAGCGAGAATTCGCACAACAGATCGAGTATCTGAAGACCCATGGCTATCATTTCGTTTCGCTACAGCAAATCCTCGACGCCCATGCGGGTAAGTCGTCCCTTCCAGATCAGGCCATTCTGCTGACATTTGATGATGCCTATGTTTCCTATCATGATTTCGTCGTTCCATTTCTGACAAGGCAACATATTCCCTCGATTGTCGCTGTCATCGGCTACTTTGTCGACCATCCACCGAACAAAATCCCGGAACCGATCATGAACTGGCAACAAATTCGTGAAGTAGCCAAGAACCCATATGTTGAAGTGGTTTCCCATACCTACAACTTGCATCGAGCCATTCAGTACAACCCGATCGGCAATGTTGGTCCCGCTGTTAATATTCTGGCCTACGATCCAGTTCGAAAACGTTATGAAACCGAGACCGAATATATCCAGCGTTTGCGACAGGACTTCCAGGAACAGGAAAAGTTGTTCGTACGCAAGCTTGGATTCAAACCCCGTGCATTGGTCTGGCCCTATGGTCGTCACACGACCATTTCTGAAGCCATTGCAAAAGAATACGGCATGCAAGCGACATTCACGCTGGAATGGGGATTCAATGATGTAAGGACACTGACTTCTTTGCACAGAACAATGGTTGAAAGCCTCCCGGTAGAAGACACTGTAGAAAATCCAATGAGGGATTTCATTGTCAATATCAGACAACCGGAATGGCAATCCAAAATCATTCGTGCCGTGCAAGTAGATCTCGATCTGATTTATGATCCGCATTCACTTTCACAAACGGACAAGAATCTAGGCCTCTTGATCGACCGGTTGGTGCGCATGGGTGTCAATCGTGTATATCTCCAGGCCTTTGCTGACCCAGATGGTGACGGAAATGTCGACAGCGTGTATTTCCCCAATCGTCACCTTCCAGTTGTAGCCGACATTTTCAGCCATGCCGCACACCAGATCGCCATCCGTGGTATAGAAGTCTTTGCCTGGATGCCAACCCTGGCCGTAACCTTCCCTGATAAAGCCTTCAATGCTCAGAACCGCGTGCTGGAAAAACGGGATGGCAGCATCCATCAAAGCACATCTTGGTACCATCGCCTCAGTCCGTTTTCTGATCCGGCACGCCAACGAATGCATGAGCTCTACGAGGATTTAGCATCCCACGCACAGATCGATGGCATCCTGTTTCAGGATGACGCCTATCTGAATGATTTCGAGGATTATCATCCGCAGGCATTGCGTGCTTATCGCGAGCACTTCGGTGCGGATTTTCAGCCCCATAATGACAATGAAAACCATCAGCTGGCTTTACTCTGGGCTCATTTCAAAAGTCAGGCCATTACGAGCTTCATCGAAGACTTGAAAACCGCTGTTCGAAAATATCGTCCTGATGCTCGCTTTGCACGAAACCTGTATGCCAGCGT
Organism: Zetaproteobacteria bacterium; assembly: GCA_003695905.1. Classification (GTDB taxonomy): domain Bacteria; phylum Pseudomonadota; class Zetaproteobacteria; order Mariprofundales; family Mariprofundaceae; genus J005. The sequence goes on from RFGS01000067.1 coordinate 14,825, forward strand.
ACTTAGCAACCCCGAATCTGAAGCCTGGTTTGCTCAGAATTTTGAGGATTACGTGAAGCACTATGACGAAATCGTGGTGATGGCTTATCCTGAAATGGAAGAACAGCCTAACTCGCTCCCCTGGCTGGAGTCACTTGTGGAAAAAGTTCATGCTTATCCGGGAGCTATCAATAAAACTGTCTTCAAGCTACAAACTTTTGACTGGAAACAAAACCAATGGGTAACCAGTCAAAAAACACTCGAACGCATGCGTACCATTCTCGCCGCAGGTGGCATTCACCTCGCCTACTATCCGGACAATGTTTTCAAGAATCAACCGGAAGAAAGGCAAATTCGTCTGGAAATGTCCATGGACCTTATTCCAAGGATGAAAAAATGATAGCTGCACATGATTTCCTGCTGTTTATCGCAGCTTTTGTGTTCCTTTACCCCCTTTTCATGAGCTTCGTCTGGATCGTCGGTGCTTTTGTATTTTATTTCCGGCTGGAAAGGGGCTCCAGTGCCCCCCCTGAACTGGACCGTTATCCCATGTTTTCCATTCTTGTCCCCGCCCATAATGAAAGAGAGCAGATTGAAGAAACCATCAACCGTCTGCTGGAGCTGAATTATCCCAGTTATGAAATCATCGTAGCTGATGATGGCAGTACCGATGGCACAACCGACATCCTGCACCACCTGGTAAAACAGCATAATCAACTCAGGGCTGTTTACATGCGTACAAACAATGGCAAAGGGGCAGCTCTGAATGCTGCCTGTGCCATCTCCAACGGAGAATATATACTTTGCATTGACGCAGATGCCCAACTCGAACCTGACGCTCTACAATGGATGGCCTGGCATTTTAATCATTACCCTCGCGTAGGAGCGGTCACGGGGAATCCCCGTGTGCTTAACCGGACCACCTTGCTGGGTAAAATTCAGACAGGTGAATTTGCAACGATTATTGGCCTAATCAAACGAGCGCAACGCATACTTGGCAAAGTTCTAACCGTATCCGGTGTTATTGCCGCCTTTCGCAAAGAGGCCATCGCCAGTATCGGTTTATGGGATCCCCATATGGCCACAGACGATATTGATATTACATGGCGTCTGGAAAAGGCATTCTGGGATGTTCGGTATGAACCACGGGCTATCGTCTGGGTTTTAGTTCCGGAAACTCTAGAAGGCTTATGGCGACAACGATTACGCTGGTCAGTCGGCGGTGTGGAAGTCCTAAAGAAAAACCTGGATATCTGGAAAGACTGGCGTCAGCGACGATTATGGCCAGTCTTTATCGAGTATGTCACAAGCATCCTGTGGACCTATTGCTTCTGGCTCGTTACAGCCATCTGGAGTCTGCAATTCATTTTCGGTCCCGCAAAAGGTTTCATGTTTGTCGCTCCCTTGCCCCCGATGTGGGCTGGTTCACTACTGTCGCTGGTCTGCCTGCTAATGTTCCTCAGCAGTTTCGCACTGGACAGCCGTTACGAGAAAAAAATGTTCCGCCATTTGTTCTGGGTTATATGGTATCCAATGGTTTATTGGATGATCAATGCAACCACTGTGCCTGTGGCTTTTGCCAAGGTCATGTTGCGTAAAAAAGGGGTACAAGGACAAGGTGTATGGGAGAGCCCCGATCGTGGTCTACGGACAAGGAGATTGGATGAGCATTGAGCTGATCAATGTGCCGCAGGCAAAAAGCCGACTCCGCAAAGTGATTGAGACAGGTATCACCAGCTTGGCGTGGGGCATTTGGTTTTATCTGCTAATACCCATTATCAATATTCTCATGTGGCTTGTTTCGGGAGAAATCATTTTTAACCGTCTTTTTGCCGAGCATGGACTCGATCAATTTTATAACCTTCTCAAGCAAATGGGCCTCATCATTTTCTGCTGCTTTATCATTATTCAGGGATGGGCTACTTACAATTATGTTCGCTTTGGCAGAAAGAACCGACGCAAAGGCCTGAAGCTGGGCGCTGATGAAGTGAGGATGCTGGCTGAATTTCACCATATGGATCATCAGCTCCTGAATCAGTTACGCTGCTGGAAGGAAGTTGTCTGGCCACCCTCACCAACATCGGATATGGATATCCCCACATGGATTCATCGTAAACAACGGAAGCTAGCAGGTCACGAGGTTACAGAAATCGTAGAAGACCATCATGTTCATATGGTCCGCTTCCATGATATTCATCCGTCTGGCGAACCCTCCATTGCCTTTTGCATTATAACAGTTGTGGTCTGTATTTACGCTGTGGCCCTGTTTGTGATGCTCTTTCTGTCCTGATCGATCAAGACATCAGCCCCAAAAACCGGCATATTTCCCCCATGAAAATCCCCCTTTTAGCGCATCTGACCATGGAAACTGGCCCCGACCCGCAATATTGCATTATCTGGTTGCATGGCCTGGGGGCCGATGGGCACGATTTTGAACCCATCATACCGCAACTTCAGCTACCGCCCGATCTTGCCGTGCGCTTCATCTTCCCCCATGCGCCAGCACGGCCGGTAACATTGAATGGCGGCTACATTATGCCCGCTTGGTACGACATCCGGGTCAGCGATCTCGGCATCGAGCAGGACCACAAAGGCATCGAGGAATCAACGCGCGCAATCAGCATGTTGATCGAA
>RFGS01000068.1 GCA_003695905.1 Zetaproteobacteria bacterium
GCCATTGTCGCACGTCCGGTGAACCCCTAGAGTTTCCAACATGAAACCTTGGATCGGACTGCTCTGTGCAACTTTTATGCTGACCTCCTGCGCCAGTGACATCAAACATGAAGGTACGGCAAAAGAAGACTACGAATATGCACGTCATCTGCTGGATGAAGGCCGTTACGACATGGCCAACGTCTATCTCGAGAAATTCGATTCAAGGCATCCCTACAGCCATTACTCCATCCAGGCCGAATTGCTGCGCATCTTTGCCGCCTACAAAAACGGCGAATACATCCTTTCGGAAACCCTGGCCCAGCGCTTCATCGACCGCCATCCCAGACATCCGCATGTCGATTATGCGAAGTACATGCTCGGCATGAGCCATTATCATGAAATCAGCAAGGCAGAGCGCGACCCGACACAGATGCGCGCGGCCATCGAAGCTTTCAAGCGCCTGATTCACGATCATCCGCAATCAAGCTATGTCAAGGATGCATCCGCTCGCCTGCAGTTGCTCTACAACCGCTTGGCCGAACACGAGTTAGCCATCGGCAAATTTTATTTCGACAGGGAGCGCTATGTCGCTGCCGCCAACCGCTTTCAGATCATCCTGAAGGAATATCAAACAACGCCCGTCATCGACCAGGCCCTGTATTATCTAGCCACGTCCTATGCACGGCTTGGCCTGCAAAAAGAAGCCAGCGATGTTGCCAAGCTGCTGCGCTACAACTACCCGGCCAGCAAATGGAGCAATAAGGTCACGGATTACATTCGCTGACGCAGATAGGCATCAGCCCGGAAAAGATCCGCTGGCCGGCCGATATCGACCCAAAAGCCGCGATGAATGGCCCCTGTGCAGTTTCCATCATTCATGCAAGCCTCGATGCAATCGGTCAATGGAAAGCGCGCACCGGCAGGCCAGAGCGCCAATGTCTGCCGGTGCCAAAGCGAAACGCCGGCATAGGTCCATGGCCTGGGCTTGGTGCGTGCCATTCTGCCTGCATGACAAGAAAAGTCCCCTGAGGGATGATGGGGCGGGTTGGGAACCAGGCCAAGTACACCTCCTTTGCCGGCAGGCAGCTTGCGGGCCAGCAGAGCCAGTGGAAGATCGGTCAGGATATCGGCATTGTGCACAAGCACACACTCATCATCCGGAAGCAGTTCCATTGCCTGGCGAACGCCACCACCTGAATCAAGCAGATGGTCTTCCCGGCTGTAGCGAATATGCACGCCGAGGGCCGAACCATCACCAAGCGCAGCCATGATCCGTTCCGGCCGATAATGCACGTTAATGGCAAGAAAACGCACGCCCTGAGCAGCCAGAGCGCGGATCACATGCACAATGGCCGGCTCACCGGCCAGATTCATCATGGCCTTCGGGCGCTCCCGGGTCAGCCAGGCCAGACGCGTCCCCAGGCCAGCCGCCAGCACAACGGCTGAGGTTACTGTCGCATACATGATTCAGCGCCCGTCCGCATGTGCCTTGAGGGTATCTGGGCTCTCTGCAGGGACTTGTCCATGTGTACCATCTTGCGTGATAGAGATCCTGGCCTCCGCTGACGAGCCTAGGGCCGGTGCCCGGCCTCTCTATCCAAGCCGAATGCACTGTGCAGGGCACGAACGGCCAGCTCGACGTATTTCTCGTCGATGACCACGGTGATCTTGATCTCACTGGTCGTGATCATCTGGATATTGATGCCCTCAGCCGCCAGCACATCAAACATCTTCTTGGCCACACCGGAATGCGACCGCATGCCCACGCCAACAATGGAGACCTTGGCAACGCTGTCGTCACCAGTCACGCTCTTGGCCTGCATGTCACGGCATACCTGCTGCATGAGCTCCATGGTCTTGATGTAATCACTGCGCGGCACTGTAAACGTAATGTCAGTCAACCCGTGCTCGCTGATGTTCTGTACGATGACATCGACGTTGATGCCCGCCTCAGCGACCGGACCGAACACATTGGCGGCTATGCCCGGATGGTCCGGAATCCCCTTGATCGTAATCTTGGCCTCGTCGCGATTGTAGGCCACACCGGAAATCGATGCGCGTTCCATGCCTTCCTCCTCACTGGTCACCATCGTGCCGGGCACGAGATGAAAGCTCGAGCGCAGATGAACGGGCATGCCATAGCGCATGGCCAGCTCGACACTGCGCGTCTGCAACACCTTGGCCCCCAAGGATGCCAACTCAAGCATCTCCTCATAGCTGATGCGATCCAGTTTGCGCGCTCCGGCCACCACGCGCGGATCCGCCGTATAGATGCCGTCCACATCGGTATAGATATCGCAGACATCGGCACCAATGGCTACGGCCAAAGCCACGGCTGACGTATCCGAGCCACCGCGCCCCAGGGTCGTAATGTTGCCTGCCTCATCGATACCCTGAAAACCCGTAACGACGGCCACGCAGCCCTGTTCGAGACAGCGCACCAGATGCTCGCACTCGATGCGCTGGATACGGGCCCGCACATGACTGCTATCCGTGCGGAAGCCTGCCTGCGCCCCGGTGAACGAACGGGCATCGATGCCCCTTTGCTGCAATTCGATGGCCAGCAGGGCTGCCGTTACCTGTTCGCCCGTGGAAACCAAAGCATCCAACTCGCGTTCCGCCGGACAGGGGGACAGTTCATGGGCCATTTCGATGAGTCTGTTCGTCTCTCCGCTCATGGCTGAAACAACAACGGCCAGTTGATGTCCACGAGCCAGTTCACCGGCCACGATGTCAGCCGTTTTACGAATGCGGTCGATGCTTCCGACCGAGGTGCCGCCGAATTTCTGGACGATACGCATCAGGCTACTCCTGTTTTGATGGCATCGTGGCTATGCCCACGCGTGTGAGGCCCAACTGCTGCAGCGTATCCATGACGAACACGACGCGCTTGTGCCGGGCATCAGCATCCGCGCGCAACACAACGGGCATCAGCCGATCACCGCGCGTGACATTCAGAATGCGCCGACGCAGATCCTCATCGCGTACAGGCTCACCCTGGACAAAAAGCCTTCCCTGAGCATCAATGGCCACCGTCAATTGCCGTGGCTTCTGCTCGCTCGGCTTGGCATGGCTTTCCGGCAGTTCCAAATGCAACTGAGTCGCGACATCAAAACTCGTGGACACCATGAAGAAGATCAACATCAGGAACACGACATCGATCAACGGCGTCATGTCCACGAGATAGGTATCACGGCGCTGCCTGTCGCGCAGCTTCATCCACGGTCACCCTTGAGCAGTTCAACGAAGCGAATGGCATGCTGTTCGATCTCCACGACGAAACGGTCAACGCGGGCATCGAAAAAGCGGTAGGCCACCAGCGAAGGGATGGCCACGCTCAAACCCATGGCCGTCGTGTTCAACGCCATTGAGATGCCCCCAGCCAACACATCCGCCTTGCCGACGCCGACGAGGGAGATCTGATGGAACACCTCGATCATGCCCACAACAGTACCAAGAAGCCCCAGCAATGGCGCGGTTGCCGCAATGATGCCCAGGATATTGATGAATCGCTCCATGCGAGCCACTTCCTGACGCCCAGTCTCCTCGATGATCTCCTTGAGCACCGAACGCTTCACGCCGCTATTGGCCAAAGCAACAGTGAGGATGCGCCCCATCGGCGTATCCTGCTGCCTGCAGAGCTGATGGGCCCGCTGGACATCACCGCTACGCACGGCCAGTTCCACGCCCTGAACATCATCCAGCGGAATCACGGCACTGCGCCTCAAGCTCCAGGCACGTTCAATAATGATGGTCAGCGCTACAATCGAGGCCAGCAGCAGGATATACATGATGACGCCGCCTTGCTGGATAAACTCTAACACTCATGCCTCCTGATGCGTCGATGCCGTTTCCTGGGAAAGTAGCGGATTATAGGGCGCCTGCTGCCCACTGCAAAGCAAGCCTTCTCCTGACCGAGAAACTCTCCGGCCAGGAACGTATGTGAGCCTTTGCCAAATCCTCCTGCCAGTTCACCAACAAGGCACCATCCGCTGTGTTCCATACGCTGGCCCCCTGCTCACGATAACGGGCCACAACGTCTGCATCCGGGAAGCCATAACGGTTCCCCCTGCCTGTTTGCGCAATGGCCAGATCCGGCTGTAGGGCCCTTACAAAGGCCGGCGAACTCGATGTTCGACTGCCATGATGGGGTATCAACATGCCCCATACCGGATGCACCCCCCGTTGTACGAGTTGCCGCTCGCTTGACCGCTCGATATCGCCTGGAAACAGCAGAGCCGGCCCATCTGGCATCTGCAGGCGAACAACCAGGGAGGCATTGTTGCCGTTACTCTCGTTTTCCGCCGGCTCCGGCCAGAGAACCCTGACCTGGGCGCCATGCCAGCGTATCCGATCCCCGCGTTTCAGCCAGCGCACCGCAACGCTTTGCTCAGCTGCCCAATGCAGCAATGGCCGTGCCGCTTCCGCTTTACGCGCCGAGACTGGCAACCAAAGCTCTCGCACGCCACCCATGCGTCGCACAAGGCTAAGTGCCCCGCCGATATGGTCCTGCTGAGCATGGCTGATCAGCAACACATCCAGGTGACGATGTCCCAAGGATCGCAATCCCTCTGAAACCATGTATCCTCCATTAAACCGGCTGCCCCTGCGCCCCGGAACATCAAGACAAAGAACCGCCCCATCCGGGGCCATGATGCTGGAAGCCGCTCCCTGTCCAACATCCCAGGTCACCCACTGCCATGAGCCCAGGCGCGCTTCATGCAGAGCGGAAAACGTCAGCAAAGCGACAGCCGCACCGATCAGGGCCACGCCTGCCCCTTGCCGCCGTCGCCAGAAGACGAGACAACCCAAGGCAACCAGCAGGGCATAGAGCAATTGATTCCCTAGCGGCACATCAACGGTCACAACATCCCCGCCCGGCAATCGCTGAACGATCAGCAACATGCGGGCACTAGCCTCGATGCCCAGACCGGCCAGCTGCATGGCAGCATGGGCAAGCTGCGGCCAATCGAGTATGGAGGCAAGGGCACCGGCCAATGCCCAAGGCATAACCCAAAATCCATAAAAAGGGACAAGCAGCAGGTTGACCGGCAGAGCCCATAGCGGCAGGCGACCAAAGAGATCGACAACGATGGGCAACGTTGCCAGCCAGGCAAGCAGTGACACGTTCGCAAGCATACCGATGCGCTGTAGCCATGACCGGCGATGCGAACGCCTTGAAAACAATACGATGGCCGCCGTGGCCAGGAAAGAGAGCCAAAGCGATGCCGAAGCAATGGCGGGAGGATCGAGCACCAGGATCAAGGCCAGCGCCAACATCAACACCTGCATGGGAGACACCCTCGCGGAAAACCACCAGGCCAGCACACCTGCGGTCATCATCATGGCCGCCCGTCTGGCAGGCAGTGGCCACCCGGCCAAATGGGCATAGGCCAAGGCCATGAGCAGAGCTGCAGTCCAAGCCAGGGGACGAACAGGCAGGCTGACGATCCAGCTTTCCCTCCGGGTCAGCAACCACCAGACGGCCAGGTAAGCCAGCATACCCACCATTCCAAGATGCAAACCTGAAATAGCCAGCAAATGTGCGGTGCCTGTGGCAGAAAAGGCCAGATTCCAGTCCTCGGGCACATGCTGACGATCGGCCATGAGCAAGGCTGCAATCACCCCTGAGGCGGGCACATCGGTCAGGGCCTTGCGAATGCGCTCCCGCCATGATGCGAACAGCGTCATGCGCTGCGAGATAATGGTCACATCCCCGATTGCACTGCCTGCAAGGGCCAGATGATGATCAAAACACCAGGCCCGATAGTCGAACGCGCCTGGATTGCGATGATTGTCGGGCAGATGGAAGCGGACACGCAGCCTGACATGCGCCCCAGGCCATATGCGGCCACGTAAACCGTAGGCGTATACATCGGCAAGACCGGGAAGCTTGCGACCATCCTGGCGAGCAATGTCCTTCAGTCGCAAGCGGCTTGCCACCCCCATGGACTGCACCCGCATGACATTGGCTGTGATCAGTTGCTCCCCTTTCAGCCAGGAAGGCTCGACCCGCGCCATCTGGGCATCCGTCCACAGCGATAAGAACCCCATGGCTGCTCCGACAGCCAGCATAGCGGCCAATCCCCTGGAACCGCGCAATATCAGCACCAACAACAGCGACAGCCACAGGAGCGCGGCTGGCAACAGCGGCAGCAAGTCCGTCCTTGTCAGCGCCAACCCAATTGAGAAAGAGAGGACAGGCCAGAGAGCTGGCGCGTGCTGCCCTCCAAGCCCAAAATCCGGTTTATTCCTCGGGATAGACGATGTGACCACGGATCAACTGATCCGGCCCCAGCTCGATGCGTTCAACCCGGTCCAGCCGGGGAGCCTGCTCCATGCGACTGACGCCAGGCCCATGCCACAATCCAGGCGCATCAATGCCGCCAATCAGCACGGGCGCCTGATAGAGCAGCAATTCACAACTCAGTCGCCTCTTGAACAGGGACGCATGCAGACGCCCCCCACCTTCGACAAGCACATCCAGGAAACCGTCATCAGCCAGATGACGCAGGGCCTGCTCCAGATCAGTCACATTGACAATCTCGACACCAGCGCGCTGCCAATCAGTGACACCATCTTGCGGCTGAAGTACATACATGCGCGAAGGCGCATCCGCAGAGAGAATGCGATAATCAGCGGAAAAGGGAGGAACGCGATCGGCTAAGACCACGCGCAGTGGCGGATCTCCGCACAATGGTGCATCACGGACGGTCAGCTCTGGGTTGTCGATCGCAAGTGTCCCGGCACCCACCACAATGGCATCACTCATGGCTCTGATACGATGCACGTGCCTGCGAGCCTGGACACCCGTGATCCATCGGGAATGGCCGGTATGCGTGGCCATCTTGCCATCCAGTGAAACAGCCGCCTTGGCCCGGATCCAGGGCAAGCCGGTCCGGATGAAATGGAAGAACGGCCGGTTTAGCTCATCAGCCTCATCAGCCAGCACGCCTTCGACCACCTCGATCCCTTTGCTCCTGAGCCTATCGGCACCACCGGCCATGGACGGATTTGGATCCCGGCTGGCGTAAACAACCCTGCTGACCCCGGCAGCTATCAAGGCATCTGTACAGGGTGGTGTCCGTCCATGGGCTGCACAGGGCTCCAGGGTCACATAAACGGTTGCATGCCTAGCAGCCTCACCGGCCTCCCGCAGGGCTACGACCTCGGCATGGGCCTGACCCGCTCTCTCATGCCAGCCAGTGCCCACAATTTGCCCATCGCGCACGACCAAGGCTCCCACACGTGGATTGGGATGCGTTCGCCCAATGCCCTTTCTGGCCAGTTCAAGAGCCTGGCGCATGAACCGCTCGTGCTCGGAGATCACCATCATGGCAAGGATGCCTGCAAGGCCGCAAAGCTCAACAAAAAACGCAGGCCTTGTAGGCCTGCGTTTGTATTAAGCGGAGGAGGAAGATCAGAACTCGTGAAGCATCTGCTCATATTCGGACAATGAACGCTCAAAGGCCGGACGCTCGAAAAGGCGATCCATGTACGCCTCGAGATTCGCCCATCCGGAGGTATCAACCCCCATTGGCTGCAGGCGATAGAGGATCGGGGCAATGGTCACATCGGCCAGCGTGTATTGATCACCGATGAAGTATTCCTGGCGGGACAGGTATGCATCGAGCGTCTTCAGATAATCGTGCAGTTTTTTCCTCGCCTCTTCGGCGTCTCGTCCGGCCGCGATATCCTCATACAAAGGATAGAGCTCCTCCTCGATACGCAGCACAGCCAACCGCATCTGAGCGCGCTCTGCGGGCGAACCGGGCTTCAGCGCCGGATGAGGATAACGCTCATCAAGGTATTCATTGACGACACTGGGCTCGAAAAACACGATATCGCGATCGATGACCGTCGGAAGCTTGCCATAAGGGTTCAATTCCAGAAAATCCGCAGGAAGGTTGTCCGGTTCAAGCTCAATGACCTTGACCGGCAATTCCTTTTCGGCCAACACAATACGAGTGCGGTGGGAATCCGGACTGCGGGGATCCGAGTACAATTTGATCATCAACACCTCCAACGACGGCCTGCGGGAAAGGCCGCGGATTATAGTGTTTTCAACAAAAAAATAAAGATTGACCCGCAGTTCCATTCCTTGGCCTGCGTGCCATAATGTTCGGCATGGAAACCATCGAACGCTTCGTGTTGGATACGAGCCTGTTCACCAACCCCCATGCCTATGCATGCTTCGATCGCGAGGCAGAACCGGCCATGCGTTCATTTCTCGGCCTGGCAACAAGCGCTCGCGCCGAATTCTACATGCCAACCTCGGTGTTTGAGGAACTATGCAAGATGCGCAATCTGGGCCCCCTGGAGGCTGAATTCGAACTACGGGTCCATATTCGCTCCCCACGCAAACATGCGCTGCAAATTCCTGCCTACATACTCTATGAGTTTATCGAGGAGGTTCGCCATCGCATGGACCGCGGCCTGCGTATCGCTGAAGAACATGCCCGACTTGGACTTGGCAGCGAGACCAATGATGCGGGCGCGCTGATCACACGGCTGCGAGAACGATATCGTGAAGTGCTGCGTCGTGGCATTATCGACAGCCGTGAAGATGCCGACGTTTTGCTGCTGGCCTTTGAGTTGGACGCAACGCTGGTCACGGCGGACGAAGGACTGCGCACCTGGGCGGACAAGGTCGGCGTAAAATTGATCCACCCGAGCAACTTTCGATCAATGCTGGAACACCTGAGCTAAAAAAGGCCTTAGTCGAACAACTCCCCGCCCTTTAGCAGATGACTGAGCAGACCGGTCATGACTGCCGGCTGTCGTTCAAAGCTCAAGCGCCAGTAGCCGCCATCGCATTCCAGGCCATGAATGCGCACATTCACCCGCTTACCCGACAAACGAACGAGGTGATCCATCATCTCCCTTGCCGCACGCTCAGTCCGGAACCTGCAACGATATCGGTGAAAGACCCTGCCATGCGCACGAAGCTGCTCGATGGATGCCTCCAGGCCCTCGAGGAATGCGGCACCCAATTGCCGCTCCAGTGCGGCATCCACCTTTTTTCCCTGCTCGTCAAGGAAAAGCGCCAGACGAAGGATGCGCTGGATATAGTAATCCGCCGAAAAATCATTCAGCTGTGGAGCGGCCACGCCGATGTCCTCAAGACTGGCATGGGCCGTGGTGTATTTGATACGCCGGCTTGCATCCACAGCCTTGAACACTGCGCCCTCCTTCCCCTCGGCATCCAACCGGGCCAGCATGCCCGCAATGTGCTCACTGTCACTTGCATGCCAACGCCCAAGCCGCTCGACCATCGGCAGCCCATACGCATCAGCCAGCTCATACACCTGCTGCTGTGGAAGAAACCCGGGCTGCCCAAGACGCATCATGTCAAAAACGAAAAGTCCAACATCCTCCTGGACATAAGGCGGAGAGGCCTCCGCGTAAGGGGACTCCGGCCCGGCGACCTCAGCACAAATCACCAAGTCCGGCATCTTGGCAAAGATGTCCATTGGCATCAGGTCCGGAAGACGATCTGTCGTAAACGGACACAGAAAGCCGCCTCGGGTGAAGGCCACGATATCCGGCCCCAGCCGCGCGATGCGCACGTTGAAGCCGTCAACCTTCTCCTCGACCCAGAACGCATCCCCAAACTGCTCGGACAATCCGACACGCAGATTCAGAATGCGTCCGATGCGCGGATAACCAAAAAGAAGCCTGCCTTCCCAGGAAACCGTCCCTCGCGGAATGTCATCCTGATCATCAGTCCAGCGGACATAGCGCAAATGGCGCCACTGCAAAGTCTCGGTATATGATCGTTCCATCATCCCTTTCCCGCACGCCGGCACATATGCCTAGTGTACGGCCTTTTCCTCACCTCGCCGAATGCCCATAAGCTGGGCCTGGATGAATTCATCCAGATCCCCGTCCAGAAAGGCCTGGGTGTTGCCCGTCTCCATGCCCGTGCGTAGATCCTTGATCCGCGACTGGTCAAGCACATAAGAGCGAATCTGGTGTCCCCAGCCGATATCCGTCTTGGTCTCTTCCATGGCCTGTTTCTCGGCTCGACGCTTTTCCATCTCCAGCTCGTAAAGCCTTGCCCTGAGCATCTTCCAACAGGCATCGCGGTTTTTGTGCTGGGAGCGGTCGTTCTGACATTGCACAACGATGCCCGTGGGCAGATGGGTCATGCGAACGGCTGAATCCGTCTTGTTCACGTGCTGGCCTCCCGCCCCAGATGCGCGATAGGTATCAATGCGCACATCTGAAGGATCGATGTCGATATCGATGTCCCGTTCAATATCCGGGTAAGCAAACACGGATGCAAATGAAGTATGGCGGCGATTTCCTGAATCAAATGGTGATTTGCGCACAAGACGATGCACGCCGATCTCGGCTTTCAAGTAGCCATAGGCGTAATCACCGACCACATGCACAGTCGCCGACTTGATGCCAGCCTCCTCACCTGGAGTGCACTCCAGGATCTCGGTCTTGAAACCCTTCTTCTCCGCCCAGCGCAGATACATGCGCAGCAGCATTTCAGCCCAATCCTGAGCCTCGGTGCCGCCCGAGCCGGCATTGATCTCAAGAAATGCAGACTCGGCATCATTTTCACCGCTGAGCATCTGGGCCAGTTCAAGGGCCTCCACTTCCCTTTCAACCTGATCGGCAAGCCCCACGGCTTCAATCTGGCTATCCCGATCGTTTTCCTCGGCACCCAGCTCAAACAACATACCGGCATCATCAAGCTGACTGCAGGCTGCGCGATACCGATTCAGCACGCGTTCCAAGCGGGTACGTTGCTGCATGAGCTGCTGGGCCGCTTCGGGATCATCCCAGATGGACGGATCCTCGATTCGGGCGTTCAGCTCCCTGAGCTCTTCTTCCTTCGTCTCAACGTCAAAGAGACCTCCGCAGCGCTTCCAGTCGCTCGCCCAGAGACGCAGCGCGGGTGCGGAAGCCTGCAATTTTGTCTTCAATGCTCATTCCATACCCCTTCAAAATCCTTGGCCCGGAAGGTAGCGCGCGCAGCAGGCGACGCAAGCCCCTGGCCAGTTATTCTCCCGGAGCAGCCTCAAACGAGCTTAGAAAATCCAGAATGGACTGACAGGCTTGCTCAGGTGTCAGCATGTCCGTGTCCACGATAAAGTCGGCGCAGGACTGATAAAGCGGAGTACGCACAGCAGAGAGTTCCTCAAGGCGGGCCAGTGTTCCCCCCGAGGCGATGAGAGGACGATTAGCATCCCCGTCGATACGCTTGGCCAGAACTTCTGGTTCCGCCCGCAACCAGACCACAGGCGGATGCCGACGCAGCAGGTGACGGTTCTCCTCACGCATGACTACACCGCCACCTGTGGCAAGCACAACGGGCTTGGCAACCAGTTCGCGCAGTGCAGTGGTCTCGCGCTCACGAAAGCCGCGTTCACCGAAACGTTCGAAGATCTCCGGTATGGACATGCCTTCCTGACGCACGATCCACTCATCCAGGTCGATGAAGGGCGCTTGCAGTCGTCTGGCCAACAGACGACCGATGTGGGTCTTGCCCGCACCCATCAGGCCAATAAGGATGGGGAGCCTGCGCTGCATTATGCCTCCGATAATCCGTCCTCAACAAGCCACTGCACAGCCCCGTTCCCGCGCCATCGATCGAGCTGCAACTGTCCGATGACCGACAGCCGCGCACCAGGCTGAAGATACTGGTTCAGACCACGATGGCGGAACGCTACAGCCTCAACAGTTCTCCTGCCATCACCTAATTGCAGCCTGACGGCACCTCCCCGCATCTCCCGTCGCTCCCAAACCCGAACATCCCGCAACAGCCACCTGCAGGCGGGATTGCCGTGACCGTGCGGTGCAAGCCGTTCCAGCCGCAATGCCAACCCCGGATGCATGGCTTCCATCCCCAGTTCGCCATCAATGTAGAGCACTGCCTGCTCCTTGGCACAATGCTGTTGGTTGCTCACTGCTTCCTCGAAAGCGACGACGAAGTCCTGCCAGTCGTTCTCACGAAGTACACCTCCTCCTGCCCCTTGGTGTCCTCCGCATGACAATAGGCAAGACTTACAGGCCTTGAGGATGTCACCGACATGAAAACCCGGTGCTGCGCGCAGAGAGATCCGAATATGCCCGTCACGGGTAAGAAACCCGACAGCAGCCGGTCGCCCATGTCTGCGAGCCAGACGCCCGGCGACCAGGCCAATGACTCCGGCATGCCAGCCAGCATCATATAGAGCCAGCCTACCCTCCACCTGCACCCGCTCCTCAGCCTGGCGATAAACCTCCGCTTCCACCTTACGGCGCTGCACATTGGCCTGGTCCAGACTCAGGGCAAGCTTGGCGGCTTCTTCAGCATCCCGACAGGACAACAGGCGCATGGCATCAATGCCATGTTGCATCCTGCCCGCGGCATTGATGCGGGGAGCCAATTGAAAGGCAATGGTTTCCACGTCAGGGGGTCTTCGAATGCTCGCAACCTTCATGAGTGCCGCTAGGCCCGGCGAGGGCCGCTCGCGCAACTGCATCAGGCCATGATGAACCAAAACGCGGTTGACACCCACAAGCTCCATCACATCGGCCACCGTGGCCACAGCCACCCTGTCCAGAAGCTGACGCAGATCCGGCAATTCCCTTTTTTCAGCTCGTAACCGCTTGTACACGCCCATGAGCAAAAAGAAGGCCACGCCGGTTCCACACAGCTTGCGCTGTGCAAAACCACAGTCTGCTCGAGCCGGATTAAGCACAGCCAGCGCGCCGGGCAATGTCTCCCCCGGCAGATGGTGATCGCTCACGATCATGTCCATGCCAAGTTCCGCCGCCCGTTGACAGGCCTTCATGCAATGTGTGCCGGTATCCACGCTGATGCCCAAGCTGGCTCCCGAGGCTACGGCCTGCTCAACCTGGTCAAGCCCAATGCCGTGACCTTCTTCCATGCGACAGGGGATTGAAAAGCCCATATCCACGCCCACTCGGCGCAAAGCATCGACAAGGATGGCCGTGCCAATAACGCCATCGGCATCGAAATCACCGAAGACATGGATCCGTTCACGGGCTCGCACGGCCCGAACGATACGCTCTGCAGCCTCGGGCATGTCCATCATGCCATCCGGATCCGGAAGGTCGGACAGCCGTGGGGAGAAAAAGGCATCATCCTCCTGCAGCCCGCGGTTATGTAACACCCCCTGCCAAGCTTCCAGCGGCGTTCGCGCCCTCAAAGGTTGTGCCAGCCATGCAAGACGTCTTCCTCGCCAGGTGTGCTGGCCGGGCAACCCACTCATTTCAGAAACGCCCCCAATGTCGCAAGCAGTCGCTCTTCATCCTTAAGTCGACCAGCCCGCCAAGGTGTACGGCGGACTACGAAGCGGCGATGTCGCAGCCAGACAGCCTTGCTCCGGCCTGCCAGGATGATCTGTCGCGGAAGCCGGCCATCCCGTGGCAGAAGATCGTGCAGATATGCCGGCTCGGCCAGCACCCACGCTGCATTTCGCGCATCAACGAACGGCCTCAGGGCCGGGTTGCGCGTGGCCACAGGCAACAAGGACAGATCCTCCCGCTGCTCACAGCTTGCCCCCCAGAACCACAAACCATGGATATCCGGTTCCCCAGCCTGCCGACGGTGTTCAGCCGGAAACCGGTGCAACAGCATCTGAACCTCAGCAACCAGGCGCATCAATCGACCGCCATCCCTTCCTGCCGGATGACGATCAGGCAGCAGACCCCCGGCAATGGCCGCAAACGGCGGAGGGTTGGCATCAAGCGCATCGCGACAGGCAAGCACCATGGCCGCCCCCTTGCACATCAAGCGCATGCCTTCAGACTCCAGCAAAGGATTGAGCAACTCACTCAACCAACGGGCATCCCTCTCATGCCAGGGCATCTGGTCCTCGGGCAGCACACGAAGATAATCCCTGCCCAGCATCGCATGAAAAGGAGTAGCCACCCAAAATTGAGCCCAAGATCGGTCATGCGGCATCGCAGCTGCGGCAAGGGATGCCGGCGGGCAGCGAACCAAAGCCGCATACCATGACAGTGGATTGCGTGGGCTCACACTGAACCACTGGCGATGATACCGTTCCAGATCCTTGCGCCATGGATCCAGAAGCGGATGCGGACACAGCCCATGCTCATCTTCAACCAGTCCCTGACTGAGAAGCAGCATGCGTGTCGACATAAAAGCGTGCTCAGCTTTCCAGGATACGCCGCACTGCCTCTTCGGTGGCATCGATGGTCACCGGACTCGGCACGTTCATCATGGCCGTATCCGGATCCTTAAGGCCATTGCCGGTTAACGTACAGACAATCCGATCACCCGGCTTGAAATAGCCCTGCTTGTTCAACTTGATGACGCCGGCGACTGAGGCCGCGGAAGCCGGTTCACAAAACACCCCCTCCAAGCGAGCCAACATGTTGTAGGCCTCAAGAATCTCGTCATCGGTTACAGCATCGATACGTCCGCCAGACTCATCACGGGCTGCCTCAGCCTGCCGCCAGGAAGCTGGCTTACCGATGCGGATGGCCGTGGCAATCGTTTCGGGATGTTCGACCGGTTCTCCGCGAACAATAGGCGCAGCCCCTGCAGCCTGAAACCCGAGCATCCTCGGCAAGCCGTCCGAGATGCGCTTCTCATGGTATTCCTTATAGCCCATCCAATAGGCCGTAATGTTGCCGGCATTGCCCACCGGCAGCGCATGATAATCTGGGACAAACCCCAGCTCATCAACGATCTCAAAGGCGGCAGTCTTCTGGCCCTGGAGCCGAAACGGATTGACCGAATTGACCAGAGAGATCGATCCATCAGCTGAAATGGCACGCACCAACTCGAGCGCATCGTCGAAATTCCCCCGAATCTGGATGACCTTTGCGCCATAACGAATGGCCTGGGAAAGCTTGCCCAGCGCGATTTTACCATCAGGAATCAGCACATAAGCCTCCATACCGCAATTCGCGGCATAGGCGGCCGCCGAGGCGCTCGTGTTGCCCGTGGAGGCACAAATAACCTTGCGGCTGCCGGCATTGAAAGCCTGAGTCACAGCCATGGTCATGCCACGATCCTTGAACGATCCCGTGGGATTTAGTCCCTCGAATTTTAGGAACACATGAATGTCCGGATTGATCGCATTGCGCAGATTCAGGGACTCATGCAGTGGAGTGTTACCTTCATACAGCGTGATGACCGCATCGTCTTTGCCGATGGGCAGAAAGGCCCGGTATCGTTCAATGATTCCTTCATAACGTGGCATGCTTGCGCTCCCTATGCCTCGAATTGTTCCTTGCGCAGAATCAGGACATCCTCCTCAACAGCCTCCAATGCCGTAATGCGGGCCATCGCGGCCTGCAGGTTCCCTTCCCTGGTTTCATGGGTGAGCATGACAACCGGCACATTCCTCGTCGCATGGCGTTCTTTCTGGATGATCGCCTCAAGACTGATGCGCTGATCAGCCAGGATGGAAGTCACGGAAGCGATCACGCCAGGCTCGTCACGCACCATGAGCCGTACGTAGTACTCGCAAGCCACATCCGCCATGGGCATCGTAGCCATATCCCGACGCTCAGCCTCGACAAACCCCATCGGGGGAGGCAGAAAGCGCACGCCATCCGGATGCACGCGAGCGATGTCCATGATGTCCGCAACGACTGCACTGGCAGTCGGACGCTCGCCTGCGCCGCGGCCGAAATACATCGTGTGCTCGACAAAATCGCCCGAAACCATAACCGCATTGTAGGAGTCGGAGACATTGGCCAGCGGGGAATTCATGGGTACAAGTGTTGGATGTACCCGCATCTCGATACGGTCGCCATGTGGCTTGGCGATGCCAAGTAACTTAATGCGATAACCCAATTCGCTGGCCGAGGCGATATCCGATGGAGCAATACGGCTGATACCCTCGGTAAACACCTCATCAAAACGGATGCGGGCACCGAAGGCCATGGCAGCGAGAATGGACAGCTTATGTGCCGTGTCAATGCCCTCAATGTCAAACGTCGGATCGGCCTCGGCATAGCCCAGCTGTTGGGCATCACGCAGCACCTCGTCAAAAGCCGCCCCTTCCTGCTCCATGCGGGTCAGGATGTAGTTGCAGGTGCCATTCAGAATGCCATAGACCGATTCCACGGCATTGGCAGCCAGCCCCTCACGAAGCGCCTTCAAACACGGGATGCCCCCGCCCACGGCTGCTTCAAAACCGATAGCCAGTTGTCGACTGGCCGCCAGCGGGAAAAGCTCCTCGCCATGTTTGGCAATCAGGGCCTTGTTCGCCGTCACCACATGTTTGCCATGTTGCAAAGCCTTCATGACCAAGCTGCGTGCGGGCTCATAGCCACCGATCAGCTCGACAACGAGATCAACGTCCTCGGCCGTAACTAGCTCCTCCGCAGCGTTGGTCAGCCTGACACCAGACAAATCCAACCCGCGATCGCGCGAGAGATCCCGATCGGCAGCAGCCACAAGCCGCAACCGCCGACCGAGCCGGCGGGCCATCAGCTCCTGCTGTTCAAGCAGAATGCGCGCCACGCCCGTACCAATGGTCCCCAGCCCCAACAGAGCAACCCTGAGCTCATTCATGGCTTATGCCCCCTGTGCAAAGAAATGACGTATCCCACGCAAGGCCTGACGGGTACGGTGTTCGTTCTCGATCAGCGCAATGCGCACGTAATGATCTCCATAATCGCCGAAACCAATGCCCGGTGAGACGGCCACGCCGGCCTCGGTCAGCAGGAGCTTGGAAAACTCGAGCGAACCCATGGGCTTGTATTCATCGGGAATCTCGGCCCATACAAACATCGTTGCCTTGGGCTTCTCGGCCATCCATCCCATCTGGTGCAGCCCTTGTACCAACACATCCCGGCGCGATTGATAAGTCAGCCGGATGCGGTCCACGCAATCCTGCGGCCCATTGAGTGCAGCGCAGGCCGCAATCTGCAGGGGCTGAAAGGTGCCGTAATCAAGATAGGACTTGATCTTGGCCAATGCAGCGACGATTTCGGCATTGCCGACCATGAAGCCGATGCGCCAGCCAGGCATGTTGTAGGTCTTGGACAGTGAGTAGAACTCAACAGCCACGTCCTTCGCTCCAGGAACCTGCAGGATCGATGGGCAGCGATAGCCGTCAAACGTAATCTCGGCATAGGCGATGTCGGAGATCACGATCAGGTCGTATTCACGAGCGAAATCCACCAGACGCACATAAAAGTCCAGATCAACGACCTGGGCTGTCGGATTGGAGGGAAAGTTGACCACCAGTGCCTTGGGCCTGGGCCATGAGTCCTTGACCGCCTTTTCCAGCTCCTCGAAGTAATCCCGCCCCGGTCCCATGGGCACATGACGGATGTCCGCCCCCGCGATGATGAAGCCATAGGGATGGATGGGATACGCCGGATTGGGCGTCAGCACCAGATCACCAGGACTGGTGATGGCCACGGCAAGATGGGCCAGTCCCTCCTTGGAACCAATGGTGACAATGGCCTCGGTCTCGTAATCCAGATCGACATCAAATTTTCTTTTGTACCAGGCGCACACAGCCTTGCGCAGGCCGGGAATACCTCTGGACATCGAATAACGGTGATTTCGCCCATCGCGGGCGGCCTCACAAAGCTTGTCCACGATGTGCTCCGGCGTCGGCTGATCCGGATTGCCCATGCCGAGATCCACGATATCGCGGCCCGCATGACGCAGATCCATTTTCAACTGGTTGACAACACTGAACACATACGGCGGCAGCCGCTTGATCTTTTCAAACTCGCGCATGAACTGGCTTATCTCCCGCTACAGGTGGGCCGCTAAGGCTGCGGAGAATCTACGAACCCCCCAGCAGAGGGTCAAGCAGCGCCGCTGAAACCACAAGGCCCGCCTGAAAAGGCGGGCCTTGTGGCATCTCAAAGGCAATCACCACTAGTGCTTGACGTCTGCCCAAACTGCCTTTTTCAGCAAATACAGCACAATGGTCAACACGATCAGGAAACCGACAACCCAGAACCCGAGCGCACGCCGTTCGTTCTGATGCGGATCGGCAATGAAGGTCAGGAATGCAGCAACATCCTGGGCCTGCTGCTCAAGCATCTCGGTGTCTGCCTCGTCATGATCGAGCCAGGACAACGGATCCGGCATGGCAATGCGGTTGCCTGGAAAATACAGGTTGTAATTGCCATCCGGTATCTTGCCATTGGGATCGTGCTCGAAGCCGGTCAAAATGGAGTAGATGTAATCCGCCCCGCCACGACGGGCATTGGCCATGACCGAAAGATCCGGGGGCACCTTGCCATAAGAGACCTCGGCATCCTCGGGCGAAAGATCCGTGATCAGACCTGCCGTCAGCGGCTTGTCGCCACGAAGCTCGTCAACCTCCTCTCGACTCAAGGCCAGCTCCGGATAATCCATCAAGTTCTTGTAGGTGACATACTTGGCCGAATGACAACCCATGCACACCTCGGTGAACACAGTCAGTCCGCGACGCAATTGCTCCTGGTCCGTCGTGTCCACCTTGGCATGCTTGAGTGCAACGCCGTGACCTTCGTTGGCCTGAACAGGAC
>RFGS01000069.1 GCA_003695905.1 Zetaproteobacteria bacterium
AGCGTCAGAAAGACCATGAGGTTGGCCACGATCAGCAGGAAAATTCCTTTCAAGCTTTTCATGTGGATGCTGTTGACCTCCTTTACTTGATTCACAGGGGGCTAATGTGGGGAGGTGCGAGAGCAAAATCAAGCCTTGAAACACCGTCCTCTTCCCCTTACAAAGGTGGACATGACAGAATCCGTACACGAGCCAGACATCATCGATGCCGATCAGGCGCCTTCATCGAATCATCTTGCCGCTCCGGATCATGTTCTCCCAGCCCAACTGACGGTTCTTCCACTGTCCAACAGGCCACTTTTCCCCGGTCTGGTGGTTCCCCTGACCTATGAAGGCAAGGAAATGGTCAAGGTTATTCATGAGCTGGCCGAGCGTCGGGAACGCCATGTCGGGCTGGTGCTTGTCCGCAAGGAAGATGCGGACTATGAACCGCAGAATTTGTATCGGGTCGGTGTCGTGGCGAGAATCGTCAAGGCCATCGAGCTGGATGGAAAGGGCGTGAATCTGGTGGTCGAATGTCTCCGGCGTTTTGTTATTGCCGGGTTTCTGACCAACAAGAATCCGATTCGGGTGCTTGCACACTATCCTGCCTCGACGCCTGTGGAAGACGAGGTGGAGCTCCGCGCTTACTCCGTGGCCATCATCAAAACCATCAAGGAGCTACTGCAGCACAACCCCCTTTATGAAGAGGAGCTGAGGCTGTTCGCGACGCGCCTTGGTGTGGATGAGCCCAACCGGCTGGCTGACTTTGCGGCAAGCCTGACGACGGCCAGCCGCAGCGATCTGCAGGATGTGCTTGAGACCTTTGACCTGTTTGAACGAATGAAAAAGGTTTTGGAGCTGCTGAACCGCGAGCTGAATGTCAGCAAGGTGCAAAGCAAGATTCGTGAGAGCATCAATGAACGCATTGCCGAGCAGCAACGCAAGTTTTTCCTTCAGGAGCAATTGCACGAAATCCAGAAGGAGCTTGGCCTTGACGTCGATCCAAAGGAACGCGAAATTGAAGAGTTTCGCAAGCGGGCAGCCAAACTGAAGTTTTCGGAGGAGGCGGCCAAGGTGTTCCAGGAGGAGCTTGACAAGCTTGCCCGCATCGACATGGCCTCGCCCGAATATACGGTTAGTCGCAACTATCTTGACTGGCTGGTTTCTCTGCCATGGGGCAAATACACGCGTGACCGCTATAACCTGAAAAAGGCACAGCAGGTTCTGGATCGCCATCATGCCGGCTTGGAGGATGTGAAGGAACGAATCCTCGAATTCATTGCCGTGGGTGCTCGCCGAAAGGACGTCGGTGGATCTATTGTGCTGTTTGTCGGGCCTCCTGGGGTTGGCAAGACTTCCCTTGGTCGTTCGATTGCCGAGGCCATCAATCGTCCATTCTTTCGTTTCTCTGTGGGCGGCATGCGTGACGAGGCCGAGATCAAGGGGCACAGGAGAACCTATATTGGTGCGATGCCAGGTAAGATCATTCAGGCCCTCAAGCGGGTTGGGTGTGCCAATCCCGTCATCATGATTGATGAAGTGGACAAGATCGGGGCCGATTTTCGAGGTGATCCAGCATCTGCCCTGCTGGAGGTACTGGATCCCGAGCAGAATGCGGACTTCATGGATCACTACCTTGATGTGCGTTTCAATCTGTCTCGGGTGCTGTTTCTGTTGACGGCGAATCAGTTGGATACGGTGCCCGAACCCTTGCTTGATCGGGCCGAGATCATTCGGTTGCCGGGTTACATGACAAGCGAAAAGATCGAGATTGCTCGAAAGCATTTGTGGCCTGCCCAGCGGGAAAGCCATGGCTTGCATTCCAATGAGGTTTCACTGACCCAGGCCGCGTTCCGCCATATCGTCGAAGATTATGCGCGTGAACCGGGCGTCAGGCAACTTGAGCAGATGATCAAGAGGATTTTGCGCAAGGTTTCCAGGAAGCTGAGTGAGGATCCATCACTGGCGCCTATCCGCATCGGGGTTGCCGATCTTGAAAGCTATTTGGGCAAACCGAGATTTCGTGAGCAGGGCGTTGAGCGCGGTATCGGGCAGGCACTGGGTCTTGCCTGGACCCCTATGGGGGGTACAACCCTGATGCTTGAGGCTGTTGTCGTACATCGTGCGCAGAGGGGATTCAAGCTCACAGGGCAGCTCGGCAAGGTCATGCAGGAATCGGCTGAGATCGCATACTCATACCTGACGGCCAACCTTGCGCGCTTTGGGGCTCCTGAGGACTTTTTCAATGAGGCCTTCGTGCACCTTCATGTGCCCGAAGGTGCCGTGCCAAAGGATGGTCCCTCAGCGGGCATTACGATGGCCGTGGCTTTGCTCTCTCTGGCACTCAATCGTGTGCCTGCCAACATGGCCATGACGGGTGAGCTGACTCTGACCGGCCGCGTATTGGCAATTGGCGGAGTACGCGAGAAGCTGCTCGCTGCCAAGCGTCAGCATCTGCGGGACGTGATTTTGCCCGAGGAGAATCGGGCCGATGTCATGGAATTGCCTTCGTCCGTGGCAGAGGGGCTCAATCTTCATTATGTGAGGCGCTTCGACGAGGTTGCGGCGCTGATGTTCCCGAAGAAGGCATGAATGGGGCGTTCACATTCATGGTTGCGGTACATTCTTACCGAAGATGACCCGGTGAGCCCAGCCTGTCCGCCCATCGTCTGTGATGATTTTGTACCATGAGCCCTGGGCATCGAGCATGGTCACCTTCGTGCCACGTGGCAGCGAGAAACTGACCGAGGCCGACGTGCTGGGCTCCTTTCTTACATTGCCTTCGGCAACGTTGACTATGAGTATTTTTCGTTGGGACAGCGCTCCGCCCTGATTCATTTTTTGATCGATTTTGTCATATTCCTCCTGCAGCTCGTCTGCAAGGCCCTGGACTTTGGTGAGGACGGTTGCCAAGGGTCCATCAACCTCAGGCAGGTACTTGGCAAGCTCCTGTTCGGCCTGCTTGCCGTCCATGAATTGCAAGCCCAGCCCGGCTAAGAAGACTGAGCAGGCAAAGATGATGGCTGCATAGAGGTTCTGTCCCCATTCGGTGAAGAATTTCATGCACAGCATAACGATAATGCTTACCCCGGACAGGGCCATCAGATAGGGAGCAAAGGGAGCAAGAAAATCAGCAATATCTCCAATTAGACCGAAAAAGCCCGAGATACCGGCAGCAATCTGTTTAAACATTTGTAGCGTCCAGTTCATGGCTGCTCGACTTATTCCTCCTATGATTGGTATCCAAACCTGATTCTGCGGCCGAACGCTCGGACAATTGCCAGTATAGATTAAAATGCGGAAAACCAAAAACACAGTTCGATCCAAGAACCATTCATGGCGTATGGGTAGAACAATGGCAAGCATGACCA
>RFGS01000070.1 GCA_003695905.1 Zetaproteobacteria bacterium
ATGCGCGCCGTCGGCTCGGCCTGGATGCGCCGCGGGAGGCCTTTCATGCCTCGCCGTTCGATTATGAGCATCAGGCGCTGATCTATATTCCCAAACACTTAAGCGATACACGCTCGCCAGCCGGCATCATGCGTCTGACCGACGAGATGGAGGCGCTGATCCGCCTTGCCCGTGGGCGTGCCTTCGTGCTGTTCACGGCCTGGGAGACGCTGCGCCAAGTCGCAGGCGAACTGCGCGAGCGTCTGCCATGGAACGTGCTGATCCAGGGCGAAAGCGGCAGCCGCGATGCGATCCTGGAGACCTTTCGCGAGGATACGCATTCCGTGCTTTGCGGTACGCGCAGCTTCTGGGAGGGCGTGGACGTGCCCGGTGAATCCCTGAGCCTGGTCATCATCGACCGCGTGCCGTTCGCGCCGCCGAACGATCCGCTGCTGGCCGCGCGCCTGCGGCGCTGCGAAGAGCAGGGGGGGCGTCCGTTCACCGACATCCAGTTGCCCGAGGCGATTGCCACGCTGCGTCAGGGCGTGGGCCGGCTGATCCGCAATGAGCACGACCGCGGGGTCATCGCACTGCTCGATTCGCGCCTGCACCAGCGATCCTATGGCCGCGAGATCGTGCGCAACCTGCCGCCGGCGCGCATCACGCCGCATTTCTCGGATGTCGAGGCCTTCTTCGCGCAATGACGCGCTTGACGAGGTGAACGATCGTTCGCTACCTTACGTCCCCATGGAGCTTGATCAGAAACGACTGGACCGTTTGCGCGATCATCTGGCCGAGTACGGCGTGCTGCCGTCCTATGCGGCCATGGCCGAGCTGATCGGCATGAAATCCAAGGCCGGCGTGGCCAAGTTCGTCGATCGCCTGTGCAAGCGCGGGCTGGTGCGCAAGGGGCCCGGCGGCAGGCTGGTGCCGACACGCGCCTTCTTTGCGCGTCCGGTTGTCGGCCATGCGCCGGCCGGCTTCCCTTCACCGGCCGATGAGCTCATGGAGGATGCAATCACCATCGACGATTACCTCGTCGATCACCCCTCGCGCACGGTGCTCGTACAGGTGCGCGGCGATTCGATGCTGGGCGCCGGCATCCAGGACGGCGATTATGTCGTGGTCGAGCGCACGGATCAGGCGCAGCCCGGCCAGATCGTCGTGGCCCGCGTCGACGGCGAATACACGATCAAGTACCTGATGCGGGATGGGGACGGCTGGTTTCTGCGGGCGGCCAATCCGCATTATCCGGACCTGCGCCCGCAGGGCTCGCTGGATCTGTTCGGTATCGTGCGTGGTCAGTTCCGTCGCTACGCGTGAAGCGGCTGCTGCATGACTGGCCACAGGCGATCGCGCATGTGGATGCCGACTGCTTCTATGTGTCCTGCGAGCTGACGCGCCGTCCCGGACTGGTGGGCAGGCCCGTGGCCGTGATGTCCAGTCAGGATGCGTGTATCGTGGCCAAGAGCTATGCGGCCAAGGCCCGCGGTATCACAACCGGCATGCCGGTATGGGAGGCGAAGAGGCGCCTGCCGGGCCTTGAACTGCTGCCTGCCGATTTTCGTTTCTATGGCCTGATGTCACGGCGCATGTTCCAGGTGCTGTCGCGCTTCTCGCCGGTGATCGAGCGCTATTCGATCGACGAGTGCTTCATGGACATGCAGGGCCTGCGCGGGTTGTTCCGCTGCGGCTATGCGGAGCTTGCCCGGCGCATGCGCCGGGCCGTGAATGAGGAGCTTGGCATCACGGTCTCGGTCGGCATCTCGGTGAACAAGCTGCTGGCGAAGATGGCCTCCAGCTCCAACAAGCCGGACGGCAGCACGATCGTGCCCGGTCGTCGCCTGGAGGCGTTTCTTGCGAAGCAAAACTGTGCGCAGGTGCCGGGCATCGGCGCAAAACGGGCCTCCCTGCTGTGCAAGTTCGACCTGCACACGGCGCGGGATCTGGCCTGCGCGGACATGCGCCTTGTGCGCCGCCTGCTCGGCAAGGCCGGCCTGGATCTCTGGCGGGAGCTGAACGGCGATTGCGCCTTCCCGCTGACCACCGGCGAACGCCTGCCGAAGAGCATGGCCCGAACCGCCAGCCTAGGCCGGCGCACGCGCAAGCGAAAGGACGTGGCGCAGGCGCTTGCCTACCATGCCTTCCGCTTGTGCATGGACCTGCAGGCGCGGGAATTGGTCGCGCGCAGACTGCGCGTCAGCATCCGCCTGGGCAATTTCGAGCATGTGCATGTCGATGTACCCCTGCCTGGGGAAACCGCCGATTACCGGCATCTGATCCGCGCCGCCATGCAGGGACTGCATGCGCTATGGCGGCCGGACACCGAGGCCGGCGGCTGCGGCCTGATCGCGCTGCGCCTGGACTGGGCGAACAGCGCGCAGCAGCGGCTGTTCGCAGAGCACGAGGAGCAGCTTTTGCCGCTCTGGCAGGCCATGGCGCATATCAACCGGCGATACGGCCGGGGCACGATCCTGCCAGCGGCCGCGGCCGAACATGCGTCTGCGACAGGGGCACAGCCGCGCTTTCGCTATCCGCTTCTTCGAGCAGGTCCGGCCTGAAGGAATCGGGCCTGGCAAATGCTCATGACCTTGGACTAGGATGGGCATGAAGGCCACATGCGGGGTTTATCCATGAATGACAAGATTGGCAGAAACGCACCATGCCCCTGTGGTTCGGGCAGGAAATACAAGCATTGTTGCATGGGGGAGGAACGAAAGCGGGAACGCCGTCAGCGCGTTCAGCGCATGGCCGTACAGAAGGCACTGGATTGGCTGTACGATCACCATGAGCTGGCCATAGCCCGCTGGGCCGATGAAGAGTATTGCGGCTGCCTGGATCAGGACGAGGTCCAAAGGATCACAAGACTGAACCTTGAGGATGAGGGCTTTCACCAGTTCTTTTCTCAAAACATGTGTGAATTCCTGTTATGCGACGGACGGCTGCGCATCGGCCGGCGCAAGGTGCCGGTCATCGAGTTGTTGCTGGGACCGGACGGACCGCTGATGAGCGTGGAGCAACGCTGTTACCTGGAGATGTTGTGCGCGCAACCGCTGCGACTCTACGAGATCCAGGATGTGCAGCCCGGCGTCGGCTTCTGGCTGCTGGACATGCTGACCCGGCGCGGCAGGCGGATGATGTTCGTGCGGGAACGCGCGGCATCGCGTGAGCTTCACCGTTGGGACACGCTGGGCGCCCGTCTGATAGTCGTCGATGATCATGTCGAGCTGAGCGGTGCGCTGTATCCGATACCGCGGGAGCATGCCAATTGGCTCGTGGACACGCTGCGCAGCAAGCGGCTGCCCTCATCGAAAGCGGCAAGGAAGCGGGAGATCGGGCATTGGATCGTGGATACCTGGCTGCATTATGTCGGGGCTGAACCAGAGATCCCCGAGATCGTGGATGCGGCCACGGGCGAGCCGGTCACGCTTGTCACGGACCATTACCAGGTACACGACTGGGCACAGCTTGAGCGCTGCCTAGCAAGCCAGCCGGATGTCGATGGCGACCGGGGGGAAGGTTGGCTCCGAATCTGCCCCGTCAATGAACACAAAAACCGGGTCCTGGCATCCATCCAGCCCAAAGGGGACAACCGGCTCACGCTGTTCACGCGTACGCTGGGCCGGGCTGACGAACAACGGCGCTGGCTTGAGACGCTGGCAGGCGAGGCCATCGCCCACCGCACGCGGGAAATCGCTGATCCGGTAGCCATGATGCGCGCGGGCGTCGAACCCCGGGCCTCCGATCAGGAAACGGGCATTCCGGAAGAAGTACAGCGGGAACTCAAGCATACATACATGCAGGAGCATTACGAAAAATGGCTCGATACGCCTCTGCCGGCACTGGATGGGCAGACACCGCGACAGGCCGCGGCCACGCCCGATGGCCGCGAACGGCTCATACGTCTGCTCAAGGACATGGAACTGCACGAATCGCGCACCAAACACCCGTTCGATTTTTCTTTCCTCTGGCATGAACTGGGATTGAAGCGCTGACGGATCCGGTCGCTTGCGCTTTGGCGTCTTTCTGCTATCAATGGGGCAGGCATGGGGCGCCCCTTTACAAGGAACGCCCATGGACTAAGGTTGCGCGGCTTGCCGGGAGGGGAAGATTCCGTCAGGTCAATAAAGCGGTTTTTCGTACACGGTTCGGGCGGCGGCAGGCCACCTGAATGGCGGTAGCGTGCCCAAATCCCTCGCCACTCGTTCCTCATGACTTTATCATGTTTCACTCCATCCTGATCGTCTGTGTCGGCAACATCTGCCGCAGTCCGATGGCCGAGGCCCTGATGCGCGAGGCTGCACCAGCCCAGGTGCGGCTTGCTTCGGCTGGCATCGGCGCGTTGGTCGATCAGCCAGCCGATCCGATGGCCATCGAGCTGATGCGCGCGCGCGGCATTGATCTCACGGGGCATCGGGCGCGCCAATTGACCTCTGCCATGGTCCGCCAGGCCGATCTGGTCTTGGTCATGGAGGAACGGCACCGGGAACATGTGCATGCGATGCTGCCGGTGGCGCGCGGCAAGGTGCATCTGCTCGGCAAATGGCAGCAGGTTGAGATCCCCGATCCGTACCGCAAGGACAAGCAGGCGTTCGTGCAGGCGCTCCAGCTCATCGAGCAGGGCGTCGAGGCATGGAGCCGGCGCATCTGGGGAGGGGAGGGGCGGTGATAAAAAGCGAACAGGCAAACGGCTTGCTCTTGGTCCGGCAGCCATTACTCTTCACGCATCACCTGCCTGGGAGTCCGATTTGAAACAAGCCTGGAAGACATTGCTGCCCGTGCTGCTCGCGCTGAGCGGCTGCACGGGCATGGCCCTGGACGAGGATCGGCTGCATCTGGCCGATACGACCGATCCGGGCATCGAGGCCGAGTATGAAAACCGCTTGACGATCGTGCCGCTCAATGCTTCGACGATCCTGCAACTGGCCCGCAGGGAGCTTGAGGCCCGGCCGAAGGCCGGCCTGCCGGTGCCGGATGATCAGGGCTATGTCTACCGCGTCGGCCCGCAGGATGTGCTGCAGGTGACGGTCTGGGACCATCCGGAGCTGACCACGCCGGCCGGCCAGTTCCGCACCGCGGCTGAAACGGGCAACCTCGTACGGCAGGACGGCACGATCTTCTATCCCTATATCGGCGTCGTGCATGTCGCAGGCAAGACACTCGAGGAGATCCGCCAGATCCTGGCCGAGAAATTATCGCGCTATATCGAGAAGCCGCAGGTGGATGTGCGCGTGGCCGCATACCGCAGTCAGAAAGTGTATGTGACCGGCGAGGTCGTGAAGCCCGGCGTGTTGCCGGTCACGGATGCGCCACTGCACGTGCTTGATGCGATCCAGGCGGCTGGCGGCGTGCGCTTGACTGGCCAAACGGCAACCGAGGCCGATCTCGAACACGTCAGGCTGACGCGCGATGGCCGCGTGTACACGATCAATGTGCTGGCCATGCTGCTCGGCGGTGATCTTTCCTCGAATGTCCTGCTCAGGGATGGTGATGTGCTGCATGTGCCGGACAATTTTACCAACAAGGTGTTTGTCATGGGCGAGGTCAAGACGCCTGCGGCCTTGCTGATCCACAACGGGCGCCTGACCTTGGCTGAGGCTTTGAGCGAGGCCGGCGGCGTGAACATGGAAACGGCGGACGCAGGCCAGGTCTACGTGATCCGCGGTGGTGAGCTGGCCGTGAACACGGATGACAAGGTCGAGATAGCCAAGGCCTTCAAGCCCATGATCTATCATCTGGATGCCTCTTCGCCGGATGCCTTGATCCTGGCCGACCAGTTCCGGCTGAAGCCGCACGATGTCGTATTCGTCTCGGCCGCACCCATCGTGCGCTGGGGTCGCGTGCTGAACCAGTTGCAGGGTACGATCCAGTCGATCGCCGTGATCCGCGCACTGACGAAATAGGTTGATCAGGGAGGAGAAAAGAGCGTGGTGAGTGGGCGCGTACAGCATTTTGAAGAGCGTCAAATCTGGCGAAAGGCATGGAAATTGAATCGGGATTTATCAAGCCACGAATACGGTTTTTATTCGTCAGGTACGTTGGCCAGCTTACACACCAGAGCAATGAGAGGATCTCTTGGAATGAGCAAGAAAAGTTTCAGGAA
>RFGS01000071.1 GCA_003695905.1 Zetaproteobacteria bacterium
CAAGCCGGTCAACTGGTGCGGCGTGGCAGACGGTCTGGCAAGGGCAGAGGAGGCCGTCAGCGAAGGTCGTCTTGAAGATGCAGAACGCATCTTGCAGGAACTGCTCGAATTCGCCCCCACCGAATTTCTCGGCTGGAAGATGCTAGCCCATGTCCAAAGGGATCTGGGCAAGATACAGGAAGGCATCAACAGCGCAACCATTGCCCTGAGGCTGAAGAGGCGGCGGCCCGATGGCACAGGTGAGCCGGCCTCACTGCGTCTGGCCAAGCTGCTCTGGCAACAGGGGGAACACGGTAAGGCCTTGGCCATGCTCGAGGTGCTGCTCCAGCAGACGCCAGACGATCAGGAACTGAACATGCTTGCCAGCCAGTGGCGTGCATGCGCGACATCATGAACGCATACCGCATCCTCGTGCTCCATGGGCCGAACCTGAACATGCTGGGCATGCGGGAGCCGGGCCATTACGGCACAGCCACGTTGGCCGACATCAACTCAATGCTGGTGGAGCTTGGTGATCAATTGCACTGCGAGCTGACCACGTTCCAGAGCAATCATGAGGGTGAGCTGGTCGACAAGATCCAGCAGGCTGCTCTCGAAGAGCCGGAGATCGACGGCATCATCATCAACCCCGGTGCCTACACCCATACAAGCATCGCCATTCGCGATGCCCTGCTCGCCGTGCGCAAACCCGTCATCGAGGTTCATTTGTCGAACATTCACAAACGCGAAAGTTTCCGACACCGTTCGCTGCTTGCGGACATTGCCATCGGTGTCATCGCCGGCTTTGGCGCCCAATCCTATGCGCTTGCGTTGCGCGGCATGGCATACCATCTAAAACAGCAAACAGGAGCCTGATGTGGACATTTCCCAAATTCGCAAATTGATCAACCTGCTTCAAAATTCCGATATTACGGAAATCGAGGTCTCCGAGGGGGAAACCTGCGTTCGCATCTCCCGCCAGAGCACGCCATCCCCGGTGCCAGCGGTCCAAACGCCTGCAGCAGCACCGGCACCAGAGCCCCGGCCCCAGGAAGGCGAAACGAAAAAGCAAGCCTATGACGAGGCGCACCTCGTCAAATCGCCGATGGTTGGAACATTCTACCGTGCGCCGAGCCCGGATGCCGAGCCCTTCGTCAAGGAAGGACAGAAGGTCAGCAAGGGAGATGTCCTCTGCATCATCGAGGCCATGAAACTCATGAACGAAATCGAAGCCGAATATGACGGCCTCGTGGAAAAAATCCTCGTCGAAAACGCCACACCAGTCGAGTACGGGCAGCCCCTGTTTGTCATTACGCCGCGCTGATTGGGAGGACATATGTTTCACAAGATTCTCGTTGCCAACCGCGGCGAAATCGCGGTCCGCATCATTCGGGCATGCCGCGAGCTGGGCATTCGCTCCGTGGCTGTCTATTCGGAAGCCGATCGGGATGCGATGCATGCTCGCCTTGCTGATGAAGCGGTCTGCATCGGGCCTGCAGCATCGAACCAGTCCTACCTGAATATCCCCTCCATCATGGCCGCAGCCGAACTGACCGACGCCGAAGCCATTCATCCGGGTTTTGGCTTCCTTGCCGAAAATGCGGATTTTGCTGAGATCGTCATGGCCAGCGGCATCAACTGGATTGGACCGTCACCACAAGCCATGCGCATCATGGGCGACAAGGTGAAAGCCAAGCAGGCCATGAAGGAGGCCGGAGTTCCGCTGGTCCCGGGCTCTGATGGGGCTGTGAGCAGCATCGATGAGGCCAAGATCGTGGCGCGCGAAGCCGGTTATCCTGTCATCGTCAAGGCCTCGGCAGGCGGCGGCGGACGCGGCATGAAGGTCGTGCATAGCGAGGCCGCATTGGCCAGCGCCTTCAGCATGTGTCAACGGGAAGCCGGCGCAGCCTTCGGGGACGATACGGTTTTCATTGAAAAGTTTCTCGAATTGCCAAGGCATATTGAGGTACAGGTGCTGGGCGACAAGCACGGCAACATCGTCCACCTGTTTGAGCGGGAATGCTCGCTGCAGCGCAACAATCAAAAGATCCTCGAGGAAGCACCCAGCCCATTCCTCGATGACGAAACGCGCGAACGGGTCTGTGCTGCCGGAGTGGCGGCGGCACGCGCTGTCGACTATGTTGGTGCAGGGACCATCGAGTTTCTGATGAACCCCGACAAGTCATTCTATTTCATCGAAATGAACACCCGCATCCAGGTCGAACATCCGGTCACTGAATGGGTCACCGGCATTGACCTGATCGAATGGCAGATTCGCGTGGCTGCCGGAGAGCCACTCGATTTCGCACAGGAGGACATCAGGCTGAACGGTCACGCCATTGAATGCCGCATCAATGCGGAGGATCCGTTCCGCTTCATTCCCTGCCCTGGCACCATTGAACTGTACCATCCTCCTGGCGGAAGAAGTGTCCGTGTCGATTCAGCCATTTACACAGGTTACACGATCCCGCCGCACTATGACTCGATGATTGCCAAGATCATCGGGCATGCAAGAACACGGCAAAAATGCATCCGCCGCATGCAGCGGGCCATTGATGAACTGGCCATCTTGGGCGTCACCACCAACCAAGAACTGCATCGCAGACTGCTGGCCAATCCAGCCTTCCAGAAGGGTGAGTTCAACATCCATTTCCTGGAGAGCTGGCTCCGCCAGCTCGAACATCACGGCTGACCGGGAGCAGACCGGAAAAGCGCTCCTTTACACGCCCGAGTACTGCGCATGCACTTGGCGAGCATGCATATTGGGCAGTTTGTTCAACGCCGCAATCAGGGCCTTTGCACTGGCAACGATGATGTCGGTATCAGCACCCTGCCCATTGACGATGCGTTCCCCATCCTTCAGGCGTACGGTCACCTCGCCTTGGGCGTCCGTGCCCGAGGTGATCGCATTGACCGAGTAAAGAAGCAACTCTCCATTGGGCTCGACCAGTGACTTGATGGCCTTGAACGCGGCGTCCACGGGACCATCGCCCTCGGCTGTGGCCTTGTGCAGCACACCATCGATCTCCAGCTCAACGGCCGCAACCGGCGTGTCGCCCGTTCCAGAAGCGGCATGGAGGCTGACCAGCTTGACCCTTTCGGAAACAGCCTCCGATTCATCGGAGAGAATGGCCATGAGATCCTCATCGAAAATTTCCTTCTTCTTGTCCGCCAGCTTCTTGAAACGGGAAAAAACCTCATCGAGGCGCTCGCCATCCAGCTCGATGCCCAGTTCGCGATAGCGGGACCGCAGGGCCGCGCGACCGGAATGCTTG
Source organism: Zetaproteobacteria bacterium (assembly GCA_003695905.1). Classification (GTDB taxonomy): domain Bacteria; phylum Pseudomonadota; class Zetaproteobacteria; order Mariprofundales; family Mariprofundaceae; genus J005. The sequence goes on from RFGS01000071.1 coordinate 3,255, forward strand.
CCCAACACCATGCGGTTGGTCGTCCAGCCAACCGATTCAGGCGTCATGATTTCATAGGTCTTCTGATGCTTGAGCACTCCATCCTGATGGATGCCGGACTCATGCGCAAAGGCATTGGAGCCTACAATGGCCTTATTCGGTTGGATCGGCATGCCGGTGATCTGGGATACCAGCTTGGAGGTGGGCACAATGCGCCGGGTATCGATACCAGTCTCCAGATCATAGCGATCCCTGCGCGTATGCAGGATCATGACGATCTCCTCGAGCGCCGCGTTACCGGCCCGTTCACCCAGGCCGTTGATCGTGCACTCCACCTGGCGGACTCCTTGCTCGATGGCCGCCAGGGAATTGGCCACCGCAAGCCCAAGATCATTATGGCAATGGACCGAGAAAATCGCCCGGTCCGCATTGGGGACGCGCTCCATGAGTTCGCGAATACGCGCACCGAATTCATCCGGTGTCATGTAGCCAACGGTATCCGGAATGTTGATCACCCGTGCACCACTGTCGATGGCTGCTTCGACGACCCGGCACAGGAAGTCCATCTCGCTGCGGCCGGCGTCCTCAGCCGAGAACTCAACCTCAGGAGCCAGACTCCGTGCCAACTTCACCGCGTCCACAGCGCGTTCGAGCACCTGTTCAGGCATCATACGCAGCTTGGCTTCCATATGAATCGGGCTGGTTGCAATGAACGTGTGAATGCGCCCACGGTCTCCTGCCGGTTTGACAGCCTCGGCTGCCCGCTCGATGTCACGCCTGGCTGCACGGGCAAGCGCTGCTATCTTCGGTCCATCCACCTCGCCCGCGATACGATGAACAGCCTCGAAATCACCCGGAGAGGCAATCGGGAAGCCAGCCTCAATGATATCCACACCCAGTGAGGCAAGTGCCTGAGCAACACGAAGCTTTTCATCGATGTTCATCGAACAGCCGGGGGACTGCTCACCATCACGCAATGTTGTGTCAAAGATATGAATTCGCTCGCTCATCTTCCTTCCTCTCCCGTGTTCTCGGTCCGGGTTTCCCGTACCCGCTTCTTGCGCGCGGCCACCTTGCGGCGCGCCAGCCGGTAGCGGGTCACTCGATAAGACTGCCACAGGCTGATCAACGGCCCATGCAGACAATAGGTCAGCACCAGCATGAACGGTACGCGATAGGGATCCGCCATAATGAAGGCGATGGCAATGATCATGAACACCACGATACCGACAGACTGACGCTGGCGAAGATCCACGTTCTTGCCAGAAACAAAACGGACATTGCTGACCATTAGCCATGAAAGTACAAGCGAGACGCCAAACCAGAGCCATGGCCATGGCTCAATTCCGACATCCTCGTGAAACAAGACGGCCGTGGCGACAAGAAGCGCAGATGCAGGCGTTGGCAGCCCCTGAAAATAGCGTTTGTCATGCTTGCCCACCTGCACATTAAAACGCGCAAGCCGCAAGGCTGCACAGGCAGCAAGGCCGAAGGCTGCAAGCCAGGCAAGCTTGTGCAATTCGGAAGGCAGGTGTACCAGGGCCCAAAGATACATGAGCACAGCTGGCGCGATGCCGAATGAAAGCATGTCACACAGGGAATCATATTCCGCACCAAAGGCGGTCTCAGCCTGCAGCAACCTGGCCACACGCCCATCGAGAATATCGAAGATGGCGGCCACGATGATGGCCCAGCCAGCCAGTTCGAACCGACCCTGAATGGCCCCAATCAACGCATAGAAGCCGGAAAACAACCCCATGCTGGTAAACAGACTGGGCAGGATATACACCCCTTTCTGACTGATGCCACGCACTCGCGACCTAGGCATGCTCTTCCGGCTCCTGCACCGCTTTGGGCCTGGCAAGAATCGTTTCGCCGGCACGAACCCGCTGACCGACCTGCACACAAAGTTCGTAATCATCGGGGATTTCGCAGTCGACGCGTGAACCAAAGCGGATCATACCGATACGCTGCCCCCCGTTGACGTGATCACCCACACTGACATAACTGACAATCCTGCGAGCAACCAACCCGGCAATCTGCGTAAACCCAATCACACGTCCGTCTTCGGTGCGCAGCTCGAACCTGTTTCTCTCATTCTCATGGCTTGCATGATCAAAGCTTGCGTTGACAAACCTGCCCGGCGTGTAGCTCATGTGTTCGATGCGTCCAGCCATGGGAGCCCGATTCACATGCACATCGAAAACGTTCATGAAAATGTCCACGCGTTGCATGCCGTCATCAACCCTGCCTGCGCGGATCACCTTACCATCAGCCGGTGCAACGTACACGCCAGGCTCTGTCGGGAACCGGCGCTCCGGATCCCGAAAGAAATTCAGCATGAACATCAGCAGGCCAAAAGCCGCCCAGGCCGCCAGACTCCAGCCCATCGACCAAAACAGCAGCCAAACAAACGCCGTACCAATCAAAAACGGCCAGCCCTCCGGCGCCAGGGGCAAGATACCGCGTGCATGACCTGTTAAGGGAAGTTTCCTGCTCATTGGCGAATTGTAGCCGATAATTTTCTGAACACCACGCATGCTTGCCGCACGCGTCCAAGCCATCATACTCGAAGCCATGCCCAAGCGCCTGCTGCTGTTGATCGTAACGCCATTCATGATGCTGGCGATCGCATATATGACCTGGCCCTATTGGGCTGCATGGGTCATGAGCCATGCCCTCGAACAGCGCGGGCTGCAGGTCCGGCAACTGGTCCTGGCACGCCCCACGCTATCAGGCCTCGCCATGCACGACATCGACATTCAGCTCGCAGACATGCGTTTCACGGCCCACAACGTGTCTCTTGTCTGGAGCCTGAACAGCCTGCTGGAAGCCAAGCTTGAGGCCCTGCTGGCAGAACAGCTTGTCATCGGCCTGCCTGGCCCGGATGCCTCTGCTCCAGGCCCGTTCCTGGTGCCCGAACCGTCGCTCTTGAAACGGCTTCCATTCCGTCGGGCCGAGGTGCGCACCCTGCAAGTGAATCTGCCAAACGGTCGGCAACTGCGTGGCAAGGCGGAACTTGCCCATCACAGGCTGTATCTCGATCTGCAGGAGCATGAACAGCATCTCGTGATGTCAACCGATGCATCAGGAACCGTGCGTGCAAGATGGGGCATTGCCGATGCGCAGGCCATAGACCTATCGGCGCAATGGTCCGCGGCAGCCGGCCAGGGACACCTGCATGCATCATGCGATATCGACTTTGACATACTGAATGAACTCCTGAAGCGCTGGGGATATCCGCTGGATCTTCAACTTTCGGGCAATGGCCAAGTTACGCTGGATATGCATCTTCCAATTAGAGCAGAAAGGAAAGAGGACTGGCTGCGCGCATCCACAGGTCTCGTGCAGACCGACCTGGATGTTCAGGCCTTGCGCCATACCGTCGCCTCCAGCCTGGCTGGAACATTCTCCTGGAACCGCGGACAAGGTGCGTGGACATGGAAGCGTCCGGCACGCGTGCGCCTTGGACAAACTGGGCAGGCCTTGTCCGCCGACATCACGGGAGCGGCCATCCAAGCCGACTGGAGAACAAACCCGATCATCAGCCTACCTGCGGGCATGGCATTGAACGTCCAGCATCTTGCGCTCGGTGGCTTGAGCATTCCCCAATTCGAAATCCGCCTGAACAAGGCGAGCGAGCTGACATTTTCGGACCACTGGCTTTTGAAAACGAATCTTGCTGCTGTGATCGACATCCCGAAGGCCATGCTGAACCACGCACACCTGACATCGTGCACGAGCCAGTTGCTGGTCGAGTCCGAAGGTGAGCAGGTGCTTGGCGGCCAACTGCACGTCCAGTCGTGCCGCATCCGTCATGCCGGCCACGCGCTTGCACTAAGCGACCTGGCCAGCTCCTGGCGCCTTTCCGGGCACACACTCAACGGGTCTTGGCGCCTGGGCAAGGTCAACGGACAGCGTATACCAGCGAGAGGCGAATGGTCTTTTCATGCCGACCGGAATGAGCTGAAGGTCGCCTATGTGCTCCCTTCCACGGCTGTGTCGGACCTTGGCAGCATCGTGGACGCATGGCTGTCGAACCATGGCCTCCGACTTGCCGATGGCACCATGCAGGCCAACGGAGAAATCCATCGACGTGACGACCAATGGATGGCTCAAGGCCGGCTCAAGACACATCACTTGCGCGGATCCTTCCGCAAGCGTGCGTTCAAGGAAGTTTCGGCCACCCTTTCATGGCATATGCAGAAAACATCAATGCGTCTGTCCGTTCACCAGATCAGGGCAGGTTTGCTGCCGGGGCCTGTCCCCATCAAGAACCTCACATGCCGTCTTGAACTGGATTCAAAAGAGGGTCTGCTGCAGCGCCTGGATATTCCTAAATGCCAATTTTCCTCCCTGGGCGGCAACATTTATGCAAAGGATGTCAAGGTGGACCGTCAACAACCCCACAACCCATTTATTGTGCATATTGAAGGCATTGATGTCGCCAGACTGGTGGCGCTTGAACAGCAACAGGGACTTAAAGCTAGCGGAAAGCTGGACGGCCACCTGCCTCTGGACTGGCGCGCGGATGGCCTATACCTGGTTCAGGGCACCCTACAGGCTCGCTCACCCGGGGGTATCATCCGCTACGAAGGGACCCCCGCAACCCGTCGGATGGGAGAAAAGAACCTGGGGGTCCGCACCGCGCTGGACGTGCTCCGGGACTTTCGCTACCAGCAGATGCGCATCCGTGCGGATTATACCCCCGACGGCTCTCTGCGCCTAAAGGTGCATCTGTACGGCCATAACCCCAGCTATGCCCAGGGGCGACCCATTGAACTGAACTTGAATGTGCAGGAAAACCTGCCCGCATTGCTGCGGAGCCTGCAGACCGGCGGCCAGATCGAGCATGAAGTGCAACGTCGTCTTGGCGGGGAGTAATGGTTGCACCTTGCTCCCAACCACCGCGCTTGCTAAGGTAATCAAATAAATGACGCTCTGATGGAGTCAGCCATGTCTTACCCATGGATCATCGCCTTGATCGTCACCTTTTCAGCACTGAATGTCGGAGGTTGCAGCCCGACCGTGAAGGTCGAGCCCCCAGACAAACCGATCACCATCAACATGAACATCAAGATCGAGCATGAGATCCGGGTTAAGATCGAGAAGGAACTTGAAGACGTGCTGTCCGAAGACAGTGGACTGTTCTAGCCAGGGGGTAACCGATGCTCGTACAAAGCCAAGCCATATGTCGTCTCATCATCGCCTTCGGCCTGTTTCTGTCTGTTGCCACACCATCCATCGAGGCCCAGGCCGTCACCTTGCACGAAGCCAAGCTTCAGGGCCTGGTTGGCGAGCAATCCAACGGCTATCTGGGCATCGTCCACCCGCCTGCCTCGCCTGAAATCCGCAGACTGGTCAATGAGATCAACCGCAAGCGCAAGACACGCTATCGTTCGATTGCAAGCAGAACAGGCACCACGCTGGATCAGGTGGAGGCCCTGGCTGGCAAGAAAGCCATTGAAAAGACAGCACCCGGGTTGTTCGTTCGCTTGCCATCGGGGCGCTGGATTCGAAAGCGATAGCCGCCCCTTTCAGAGGTCAAAATACCAGTCGATCTGCGCGGCAATAACCCTGTGTCGCGCGGAAAACTCATCTGTGGGTTTGCCCCATGGCAACTGGGCAAGAAACACGGCGTCGACATTGTCACGAACCGACCATTTCAATCTTGGAGCAAGAAACACGCTGCCATGCACCGGATCAAGCAGAAGCAACCCCTCCAGGCGCCAAAGCGGTGTCAAATCATAGCCCAAAAGCATGCCTAACAGGTCAGAGACGCGTGTCTGCAATCGATCCGCCTGCACCGGCCGGGAAGCCGCGCCATTGTGGAAATATTCGAAGGCCAGATAGAGACCAGCCGGAAACCAACGATTGACCCAAGTATAATCCATGCCTGTGCTGAGCTGACCGAAGCGCCCGTGCCACCAGGACTGAAGCCACTCCAGACGAAAATTCGCATCGCGCCAGTTGCCCGTCACATCTAGGCCTGCCACTTGCTCAGCTCCGATGCGACCGACAAGCATCGCAACATCGGTTTCATGGAACGTATCCGACCAGCGCAGGGCCCATTTGGTCGCAGTCCGGGATGCACCCCTCCCCGGAGAGACAACAGCCTCGAAGCCACCATTGGCCGAATAGCGCCACTGGGCATCAAGCGCATCCACGCCAAGTTTCTGATCCGGTTCCAGCACGGTCGGCGCAACGGGATTGAATCGATCCGTCGGATTCCAGATGCGGCCTGAACCCCAGGCAATGCGCTGTCGACCCACAGTCAACGCAAGGCCGTGCTTTTCATAACGTATCCACCCCCGATAAAGTCGATGGCCCCAGGCCAGACTGGAAGAAGCATGAACGACATCGGCAGCATCAAGCCAAGTCGCCTCACGGGCCAGAAGCAGTCGACGGGACAGCGGATCCCGGAGCAGCCCGCCCCAAAGCCATTGGTGATCGTAACTCAGCTGCCAGGACCAAGAATCGCGATCTCCCCGCCATTCGAGACGCAGCCGGTTCAGATCCGTCCAAACCGGGTTGGAGGTCGCGTCCCGGCTCTGAAACAACAACTGTGTATAACGCCCTTGCAGCTCCTGGGCAGTTGCCAGCGCGGGCATGATCAGGCATGCAAGCAGCAGGACACTCAGTCTCGACATACGCTCTGCTCGATACGCCCATCCTGCATGACAATCAGCGTGTGCGCGGCATCGATAACCGCTGGGTCGTGTGAGGCGATCACAAACGTTGTTCCGTTCTTCTCATTGATGCGTCGCATTAGGCGAATCAGTTCCCCTCCCGTGTGCGTGTCCAGATTAGCCGTCGGCTCGTCAGCCAGCACAAGCGAGGGAGACATGGCCAGCGCACGTGCCACAGCCACCCGCTGCTGTTGCCCGCCGGACATCTGATCCGGCCGGCGGTCCCCCATGCCTTCCAGGCCGACCTCCGCCAACCATGCATCAGCTGCCTTCAGTCTCTCCCTGGATGGCTTGCCCTGCAATTGCAGCACATAGGCGACATTCTCCCGTGCGGTCAGCACGCGGATCAGATTGTACGCTTGGAAGACAAAACCGATATGCCAGAGACGGAAATTTGCCCGCTCAGCCTCCCCCATGGACAATAGATCCTGGCCGGCGACCTTCAACGTACCGCTGTCAGGACGGTCGAGTGCCCCGAGCATATTCAGCAGCGTCGTCTTGCCAGAACCGGAGCGACCCGCAATCACGACGAAGTCGCCCTGCTGTACATCGAATGAGACATCATCGAGCGCAACGACATGTGTGGAGCCACTCGGATAAGTTTTGCGCAGCCGATGGGCATGTATTATGGCCATGTTCACAACTCCCGAAGCGCCCTTGCGGGCACGAGCCTGGCAGCGCGCAGGGCGGGCAAGATCCCGGCCATCAGAGCTCCCACGAGGGAAGCGCCAATGATCCTGGCCATGCTGCTCCATTCAAAGCGCGGATATACAACCGGATCCATATACATGAAGGAAAAGGCAACCGCAAAGCGTGTCAGATCAATACCCTCTCGACCAAACCAGAACACGAGCACCCCTCCAAGCACAAAGCCGGCAACAGCCCCCAGGGCGACCAATACGATCGTCTCCCAGAGAATCATGACAAAGATATGACCCGCCCTGGCGCCCAAAGCCATCATCAACCCAAACTCGCGCACCCGCTCATGCATGCTCATCAGCATCGTGTTCAAAACCTCAGCCAGGACGACGACAATCACAATGAGCAAAATGATCCAAGTATAAACATCTGCAAATTCGGCCCATTGTTCTGCCATCGGGTCAATATCGTTCCAACGCAAGACCTCAAACGAATCCCCGTCAAGAAGGCTGCGCAAGCTGTTCCAAACCGGTGTCACCCGGTCATCATCCGTCACGCGAATGACGATATCCGTTACCCCCTGCCCCAACCCAAGCCATTGCTGTACCTTTGGTAAAGGGGCGATGACAAAAAGATCATCGATATCCAGCACCCCGGAGTGAAGCAGGCCGCGAACTCGGAACACCTCCGAGGCGATTTCCCCGTCGGGAGCTGCGGCCATCAGCACAACCTTATCCCCGAGGCCAACCTGCAAGCGATCAGCCAGTCCATCCCCAAGCAACACCTCATGCTGCACATCCGAACGCAACCAGGATCCGCTGACAAGAAAGTCTGACAACCGACTTAGTCGTGCCTCCGCCTCGGGCTCCACACCGAAAACAAGCACCCCTGCATTGGCGCCTGCACTGGAGGCAAGACCGGAGGCACGCACCCTGAGAACAACCTCCTTCACGCCATCTTGCGCCCGAACCAGAGGCATCAGTGGCGCGGGGTTCTGAATGTGCTGACGCAATCGCTGAGTCTGCTCAAACCCTCGGGCATGGATCTGGATATGACCGGTGACTGTCAGGGCGAAATTCCTCTTGATCTGCTGCATCCAGCCATCATCCATGGCTGAGAGGAAAATGAGCGCGGCAATGCCAACCGCCAATGCACTTGCGGTTAGGAAGGTGCGCAATGGATGAAGCCAGAGGTTCCTCCAGCCAAGGACGGCATAAATGCCCCACGATCTTGCCAAAGAGACCTCAGACATGACGCATGGCCTCAACGGGCTGCAGCCGGGCAACGCGGACTGCTGGCCAGATGGCCGCCAGTGCGGCAGCCAGAAGAACGGCCCCCAGAGTGACGAGCAAATGATCGGTATCGATTTGCGTATGGACCACGGGGTCAACATAGAACCGACTCACGGTATCCATCTGCGCGGATAGATCGATGCCATGCCTGCCAAACCAAGACACAAGAGCCAAGCCGGCCAGACAGCCTGCGGCCATACCTGCCACACCCAGCAGCACAGACTCAAGCACGATCATGCCGGCGAGCCGCAGCCGACTGCAGCCAAGTGCCATCATGACGCCGAATTCATGAATCCGGTCCAGCATGCTCATGAGCACGGTGTTCGCAATGCCGGCCGCCACGATGACCAACACAATGGAAAGAAAGATATAGTAGAAGCCATTTTCCAGCTCGACCCACTGCTTCATCATGGGGTACATGTCGTACCACCTGAGCACCTCGAAGCGCTGATCCAGATGTTGCCGCAATGCTGCGGTCACGGCTTCAAGCCTTTCAGGCGGCAACTGGAGCACGAGGCCTGAAATCTGCTGTCCCATGTCGAGCCATGCCTGCATGAAGCGTATCGGAATGATGGCCAGTCCCCGATCAATGCCCATCTCTCCACTGGCGATGATGCCAATGACCCGGAACTTCTCAGCCGCCAGTACATGGTACCGATCCTCGGTTAGAAGGACGATTTCATCGCCCACATCAACCCCCAGGTTGCGGGCCGTGGTTTGCCCGAGAATGCAGCTTGCACGGTCCATCTCCTCGAGATAGCGGCCCCGATCGAGTTTTTCCTGCAGGCGGGTCACCGTTCGTTCCAGTCTCGGATCAACCCCCAAGACAACCAGTCCTTCCGAGGTTTCCCGCCCGGCAGCCAGGGCAAAGGCTCGCAAACGGGGCGCCACCCTTTGGACATGCATCCGATCCAGCAGTTCAAGCAGGGAAGGCACATCCTCCAAGGTGTCCTGCAGGGACGGCTTGCGAAAGAAGCCCTTGGCGTGAATCTGAATGCTGCCGACAATGACTTCCTGCAGATTGCGCATCATCGTGTTGTGCACACCATCATTGAAACCCCAGAGGAAAATCAGGGAAATCACGCCCATGGCCACGGCCGACATGGTGATGGTGCTCCTCCGGGCATAACGAAGAACATTGCGCCAGGCGAGCACGAGCACGCTTACCGCCCCCGACGGAGATTGGCGCGGGTAAAGACTTCCGGGTCAATCGGAACATTGAAGGCCACCCACTCGATGCGCATCTCAGTACGATGCCCCGGTTTTGCATCCGGCATGACGACCCAGCGTGTCGGGATGCGCCTGCCTCCCATCACCCGCGGTTCATCAAACGAAAGGCGACGCACGCGGTTCCCATGTTCATCATAGTAATCGGAAAAAACCGGCAGTCCGTCCCGGGCGACGCGATGGATGATCTTGCCCCACACGACTGGAGCATCGGGTTTGGGCAGGGAGACGATGGTCACCCCTCTGTC
>RFGS01000072.1 GCA_003695905.1 Zetaproteobacteria bacterium
GCGTGCATGGCGGCTGCCAAACAATAATCGCATGACATGGGGAACCACCAGACCCACAAAACCGATGGTGCCGGCAGCGGTCACCGCCAGTGCCGTGACAGCACTGGCCAGCCAAAGCAGGCGCTGTCGTAAAAGATCGACATGCACACCCAGTGCTTGCGCTTGCCTGGCGCCCAGAAGCAGGCAATCCAAAGCATGACTGAGCCATAGACCGGCGATAAGTGCCAACACCCATGACGCCATCAACAGCGGTACGGGAATATCGGAATGGCTCAAGTCACCCATCATCCAGGAAAAAGCCTGGTATAATCCCCGTTCAGGAAGCAAGGCAAGCACAAGGGCCAGAACAGCGGACCAGAATGCAGCCAGCACGACACCGGCAAGCAACATGCGAGATGTGCCAAGTCTGACAAAACGCATGACCACGAAAATACCCAGCCAGGCACCTGCAAAGGCCCCTAGACTCATGGCCGCAGTCGATGCAGGCCAGCACATCAACCCCACGACCGCTCCGACAGAGGCAGAACCGGCCACCCCCAGCACATAGGGTTCGGCCAGAGGATTGCCCAACAGCACTTGGAACCAAGCGCCAGCGAGCGCCAGCAGACCGCCAACGGCAAAGGCCGTGAGCAATCTTGGCCAGCGAAGATCCCAGAGGATCGTCTGTTCAACGGCGTTGGCCGGTGAAAACGGGTTGATCCACTGTTCACCTGTACCCAGCCCAATCAAAGCGAGCAACAGCATCAACAAGCCAAGCAACAGCCAGGACCAGAAAGCCCTCATGAGAACACCATGGCCAGCAACAGCAGGCATTCCATCCATTCAATGCCCGCACCCATACAATCTCCGCTAAAGCCTCCGACCCTGCTCCGCAAGAACACCCACCAGCCAGACATGGTCAAAAGTGCCACCCACACCAGTACTGAAAAACCGGCAGCAACCGAGGCTAGAGCAAGCAAAATCAGCCAACCCACAAGCCCTGCCTTGCCCATGCCCGAGGAGAAGCGCTCTCCCATCCCGGGAGCAATAGGAGGCAGGACCTGTGACCAGAAAACCGCCGCAAGCCGGGCCCAGGCGGGGATCAGAACCAGCGCCAACATGCGCCCGTCTTCTCCGACCATCATGGCAAGAGCCTGGAGTTTGATCAGAACAATGAACAGGATCGCCATGATTGCGAAACTACCCACATGGGGATCCTTCATGACGGCATGGAAACGCTCCGGATCGCGATGGGCCGAACCCAGGGCATCGGCCAGATCAGCCGCCCCGTCAAGATGAAGTCCGCCAGTAATACCGACCCAGACCAGGACTCCGAGCAGGGCGGCCAGCTGAGAGGCCTGATGTTGTGCGAGCGTCAGCGCAGACACGACCAACGCGCCGATCAGAAGCCCGACCAGCGGAAACCATACTGCCGTACGAGGCCATTGCCCTTCCTGCCCGATGTGCCCAATGGGCACCGGAATACGGGTCAAAAGCCCAATGGCAACCAGCAAACCTCTCATGCCCGACTCCCCGCACGTCCCGATGGACTGATCGGTCGTCGTCTACATGCGAAGCTTCGCACACGGCACATGCCTGTCTTCAAGATCCACATTCCCAATCCACCGACGGAGTCAATCATGCAAAGCTGCCTCCAATCTGTTCCAGCCTTCTTGAGCAGCGGGCAATCCGAAGCGTACCCAACCTTGTAGTTCCGGCCACTCGGGGAACATGCGAACAAGAATCCTGTGTTCCGAGAATGCAGGCATTCTTCCCGGAGATCTGGCCAACACAAAAGAGGCCTTTGAAGGCAGAACCTGCCATCCATACCGCAACAACAGTTTTTCCAAACGCCGGCGGACTTCAGCCATGCTAGCATCTCGCTCTTCGGCACCCTGCAGCAAGTGGGGAAGCAGATGAAGCGTTGGTGTTGCAACCGGCCACGGAGGAAGCCAACGGCGGATCTTTTTGATGATATCAGGACGAGCCACCACGTACCCGATCCTCAATCCTGGGATGGCGAACAACTTAGTCAGTGATCCCAGACGGATGACATCAGCCATCACTCCGAGGCGCCGCCGGTCAACAAATGGCAGATAAGACTCATCAAGCACGCCCCTTCTACCAATTGGAAAATCACGCAGAGCCCCGTCTGGATTGTGCGGGCTCGTGATCCAGACTGCATCGGCTGGCGCAGGGCCCTGAGATTTGGCGAAACTACGAATTCTGCAGCCAGCTCTTTGAGCAGCCCGCAGGGGCTCAGCGTAACACGGGGTCTCAATCGCCAGCGTACGCCACCCCATAGCCTGGACAAGCACCTCAATGAAGGCCTGTGCCCCAGCTCCCACGCACACCGATTCAGGTTGAACGCCAAGCGCTTCGCTCAGGGCTGTACGCGCGGGCTCCCCCTTATCATCGGGATATCGAGCAGCCAGATGGGCATGCTGACCGAACCACTGGGCCAACCAAGCGGGAGGACCACCCGGATATACCCCTGTGGAAAGATCCAGGATCTGTTCGGGAAGGCAACCCCAATTCCGCGCAACTGCTTCCAGTCGCCCACCATGCACAATCGCCTGCTGTGCAATGCGACGGAGCTCCAACGAAGGATCAGCGGACAAATTCCAGCCCGACGACGAGCAAGGCCACGACAGTCAGCATCTTGTTCACCAGTCCCACGGCCACAAACGAGACCTCTTCATCAACCTCCCGCGCATGCGGCGGGCCATAACCCGGCCTGACATCGAGTTTTCCCTCGCGCATCACAGGACCTCCAAGACGAATGCCAGCCGCCAGGGCAAGCGAGGCCTCAGGCCAGCCGGCATTGGGCGATTCATGCATTCTGGCCTGCGCAATGAGCATGGGCCAGTCATGCATGCGACCGGCCAACAGCAACAGGGCTGCTGCCGTGATGCGCGCGGGCAGCCAGCTGACAAGATCATCCATACGCGCAGCAAACCAACCAAAGCGGAGATAACGGGGATTCCGGTAGCCCCACATTGCATCCAGCGTATTGACCATGCGATAAACCACGGCCGCCGGCATACCCAATACCAGAAACCACATCAACGGAGCCACAACCGCATCTGATGCATTCTCGGCCAAGGATTCCAAAGCAGCCCGGCGAGCATCTGCAAGCTCCATCGCTTGCACATCGCGGCTGACAATGTGGCTGACCGCTGCCCGGGCTCTTGCAACATCACTGGCTGTCAGCACGCAATGCACATGCCTGAACAACGACCGCCACCCCAGACAAAACCAGAGAACAAATGCATCAAAAACCATCTGCCATGCTGGCGGAATCGCTGATTCCAGCATCAGGATCAGCGTCAAAGGTGGGACAAGCGCCGCTGCCCACAGACAAAGACCGCGCAAGCGGTTATCGGCGTAGAACAGGCGTTCCAGCCAGGCTGCCCAGCGACCGAACCAGGCCACCGGATGCCAGCGATTGGATGGATCGCCCAGCACGTGCTCCAACAGCAAGGCCAACACGATGGTCATTGCTTGTTACCGTCTGGGTAACGGTTTTCTCCCAGCACGAAAGACAACGGCCGCCGTTTGCGCCATCCGCTCAGCTCAAGCATCGGCGCCTTGTAAAAATCCGATACTGGCCCGAGGCAAAGCAGCGCCAGTGGCTTTGCACCTGGAGGACAACAGAGCAATGCCGCCATCTGCTGCGGATCAAAAAAGGACACCCATCCCATGCCCAGGTTCTCGGCGCGGGCAGCCAGCCACATGTTCTCGATGGCACAGGCGCATGAAGCCAAGGTCATCTCCTCTGGCATTGTTCGCCGACCAAAAATGGTACCATCATCCGGTGCCATAACCACAGCGATTAATTCTGCGCATTCAAGGATCCCCTCCACCTTTAGACGAAGGAAGTCAGCGCTGCGCTCCCCCATGCGTTCAGCCGTGTACTGGCGCTCCTTTTCCACCAATTCAGCCAACTCCTCCCGAAGCTTTCTGTCGCTGATGCGGATGAAACGCCAGGGCTGCATGAAGCCCACGCTGGGCGCAGCATGTCCGGCCTCCAGAATTCGCTGCAGGACTTCAGGTGCCACCTTGCCTCCTGCAAAATGCCGCATGTCACGCCGTGCATGGAGCACGCGATAAAAAGCGTTCCTGGTCTCAGCGTCCATGTGCCAGCTCCAGCCTGATCCTGACCAGTTCCTCCAGGGCATCCACCAACCTCGGGCCTGGGCGGTGCACAAGGTCATGCGGCACACCGAAGATGCGTATATCCTTACCCAACCACTTTCGCCAGAACCGTTTCCTCTCTTCAAGATCACGATTCTCATCAGGAATGATGACGACCTCTGGGTGGCTATGAACCACCCCCTCCAGGCTCGCCCGCACGCTCTCACCTGGATATCCGGCATACACTTGACGGAAACCAGCCAAGCCAAGCAGATCGGTGATAAAGCTGTCGCTTGCCGGCGCGATCAGCGGCTTGTGCCAGATCTCGTAAAATGCAGGCATGCGCTCTTGCGGAACCACGGCCACAAGTGAGGCGAGCTTGGCCTGCAAGGCATCGGCAAGCTGTGTTGCTTCCTGTTCATGATGCACGGCAACCCCGATGCGGCGGATATCCTCGATAACCTCGGAAAGCTTGCGCGGCTTGCTCACGACGATGCGCACGCCCTGGCTCGCCAGGGGCTTCAGACCTGGATCGGCACCGTTGAAGGCAATGACGATCGTCGGCGCAAGCCTCAGCGCAGCCTCGGCATTCACGCCCAGGTAATTGCCCACACGGGGAACCTTCTGTGCTTCGGGTGGATAATCGCAGTAATCAACCGCGCCCACCACTTCCTGGCCGGCACCGATCGCAAACAGCGTTTCGCAGATATGCGGGGCCAGCGCCAGGATGCGCTCGGCGGCCTGCGCAGGCACCGACATGGCCAGACACAGGAGCGCGACAAGGCAGAAGAACCTCATTGGAACAACCCTGCAGCGGTCTCAGGAGCCGAAGGAAAATACCAGTGGTTCCAAGAAGCACGCACTCCCTTGTAGCGCCAGCCTTGATCGCCGTCCTGGACCAACTCATAGGCCGGAGCATCCCGACCTTCCCCCTCGCGTTGCGCGTAATGAAAAGCATGACCGCGCAGTCCATCCCAAGTTTGCCGATAGCCAAGATCAACCAACCTTGGCCTCATGCAATACCGATGCGTGCTCACGCCCGCCATGGGGTACTGGCGGCCTTCGACATCCACGATGCACCGACCAAGCACCATCATGCCGCCACATTCGGCCAGTACGGGCCGACCCGAGTCGCAAAACGCGCTGATCGAACGCAGTGTCCGGGAACGCGAAAGCGATTCAGCGTACAGTTCGGGATAGCCGCCGGGCAACCAGAGGGCGTCAGCCTGGGGTATGGACTCGCCGGCAATCGGCGAGAAAAAGGAAAGCGCTGCTCCCTGCTCGCGCAGCCAGTCGAGGTTGGCCGGATACAAAAAGCGGAAGGCCTCATCCTGTGCGATGGCAATGTGCAACCCCTTAAGTCTCCGCCTACCCCCTCCCTGCGCTTGATTGGCAATGGTGGGAAGAGCATCACTGAGTAGCAAGGGATCGACCAGCGGCTGGAAGGTTGGATATTTCGGCCCGCGCTCCTTATCCGGTGGCACAAGCCCGAGATACCGCTCCGCCAAACAGTCCTTTGCATGGCCAAGCCAGCCGATCAGCGGTGGAAGATGCCTCTCCCGCAAAAAACCGGCCAGCATACGCGCGTGACCCTCGCCTCCCGCGCGGTTGGCGATGATGCCTGCAACACGCACGCTCTGTCGAACACACTCCTCGACCAACCCGGCCACCAGGGGTGCCACCGTACCCGCCATGCCGCCGGCGTCGATGACCAGCCACACAGGAAGCCGCAGCAGACAAGCAAGATCTGCACTGGATCCGGGACCGCCAACACCCTGCTGCCCGTCGAACAGGCCCATCACGCCTTCCACCACAGCCACATCCGCATCGCCCGACTGACGATGCAACAAAATGCGACTTTCCTGCCTGCCCACCATCCAGGTGTCGAGGTTATAACAGGGCCTGTCCGCGACATGCGCCAAATGCATGGGGTCGAGAAAATCCGGGCCCGCCTTAAACGGCGCAATCGTAAGCCCTCGCTGACGAAACCAGCACATCAGGGCAAGCGTCACTGTCGTCTTGCCGCAGCCGGAATGCGTACCAGCCACCATCACAGCCTGGCTCATCGAAGCACAAACCGCACAGGCAGCCGATAACGGCCGTCGTCAAGATCAATAAGCTCCACCTGCCGCACCCCATCAAGCGCCGCAGCATCAAGCACATGGTGACCGCTGGATGCCACAAGCCTCACTTCGGAAAGCCTGCGTGCATGCACATCGAACCCCACTTCGACGCGCCCTTCCCAGCCCATGCGCCTTGCCTGCCAGGGATAATGAATATGCGCAAGGAACAGGCGCCGGGTCCCTTCAGGCACCTGCTGAATACCTGAGGCCCTGGGAGCCGTTTCCCCCACTTGGTTGGACGAGTCTGACGATCGGTCAGATTGCGCCTCACCTTGCTGCGATGTAGCGGGGAAGAATGGTGCTGCCCGTCCATGAGTCACCGGACGGAAAGACCGACGCTTTACAGCTCTCTCCAGCGCCAGCTGCCCCGATACATGCTGTTTCACGCGCCGTTGTGTAGGTTCAGGGGAGCGTGAAATGTCTGCAGAATGCCGGAGATTCGGAGTTGCTCGAACAAGTTCCACAGGCAGTACAGCCACGGCTTGGCTGCCCCTTGGAGCAGTTGTCCACTGTCCGGATAGACACACGATCAGGGCCGTATGCAGGCTGGCGGCAACAACAAAGGCCACCGCCAGCCGCAAATGCCTACGTCTAATAGCGCCCTTCCAAACCAAGGTACCAGACACGCGGCATCACGCCATAGCCGGACACTTCTTCAT
The DNA here is from genome assembly GCA_003695905.1 of Zetaproteobacteria bacterium. GTDB lineage: Bacteria > Pseudomonadota > Zetaproteobacteria > Mariprofundales > Mariprofundaceae > J005. The sequence goes on from RFGS01000072.1 coordinate 6,899, forward strand.
AGGTCTGGTTCGTCGCATTCTCGACCCGGCCAATCAGGCGAACATGCTCGATGATTTCCATCCAGGCACGCACGTCCAGCTTGTCGTAGCCCTGCATGGCGCCGACGTTCCCAGGGCTGGAAAACCTCGGCCCCACAATCGCCCACCATGCATCAAGCCCCCAGTTACCGCCATCCATACCGACACCAATGCCCCCCTTTTCGCGGGCTCGACGCGGTAGTCGGGAGCCATCAAGCGCATTGTGCGCCCGCTGGACAGTCCAGTTGCCACGCACATAGCCCGGCCCAAAATGGTAGTCTAGAGAAAACTCCCAACCGTGGATCTTTGCTCGCCCGATATTGGTCGGTTGCCAGAAAAAAGGCTTAACCTGTTCCCAGCTGATCAGATCACGGATGTCCTGAGTGAACCATGTGGCTGAAGCCGACATGTTTCCCCACTCTCCTTTCTCACTCCAGCTCAAGCCCACATCCCCACCTTTCGATGATTCAGGGCGCAGGTTCGGATTGCCGGCGGCAAAGGTTGTTGCCGGCCAATACAAATCATTGATGGAGGGCGCCTTAAAACCCGTCCCGTAATTGGCAAACAGCTTGATGCCCGCAAAGGGATGCAGGCCAAGTCCAAGACGATAAGTCATCTTGTCTGCTACCATATTGTTCCGATCCTGACGTGCCGCAGCCGAAACGTCGAACATATCGGTGTGCCAGGAAAGGCTTGCAAACCCAGCGGTTTGATCCATCCGCCGATTGATACCCAGTGACAGGTTCTGTCCAAGATCACGATGTTGCTCAAGGCCGAGCAGTGCATCGACGCGCTCAAAATGGAAACGGTTCTCCCAGCTCAACTGATCAATACGGGTACGAATATAGCTGTTGTTGAGTGCGGTCACGGGATCCGTCGTGGAATACACATCCTGGCTGCGGCCAACCCGAAGCAAGGTTGTCCAGGCATTACCAATGGGGTATTCACCCTCCATTCCCCATTGTTGCTGCCTCAAGCGCTGCTTGAAGTTCAGGACATCGCCAAACTTGAAGGTCTTGGGATCAAAGCCATCCAAGCCGGTCGAACCGTCACTACTGCGTCCAAAAAGGCGAATCCGCCCGTGGGCCATGGGCACATCCAGCTTGCCTCCCCAATTCGTTGCGGAAAAACCATCCGGTTCTATGCCAGCCGCAGCAGCTGAAACACCACGCGTGCGCTGACCCTCGGCATGAAGGCTGAATCGGATCCCTCTATCGTTGCCACCACTGACTGCTGCAGAAACCCGACTTGCGCCCAAATCACCAGCCTCGACAAGCACTCTGGCATCGGGCTCTGACGAACCGGAGCGAGTAAAGATCTGAATCACGCCACCGATCGCATCGGCCCCATACAGCGAAGACTGGGGACCGCGCACGATTTCTATACGCTCGATGCCATTCAGCGAAAGATTGGCCCAATCAAACTGGCCCAGAGTGGCCGAGCCCACACGCAGACCATCAATCAGCACAAGCGTATGCCCAGGATTCGTTCCCCGCAGGAAAAGGCTTGTCGCCTTGCCAGGCCCACCACTGGTGGCTACATCAACGGCAGCCACTCGACGCAACAGATCCGCCACTGTCACCGCTCCACTTTGCTCAATCTCCTCACGGGTGATTACGGTTACATCAGCGGTCGTTTTGGTCGATGAACTCTCCATACGATCAGCCGTAACCACAACCTCTCCCATCTCCGTGGCATGCGCAGCCGAAGTGACCGCTAGTCCAAGCAATGCGCCAAAACCTATGGCGCCCAAGCGAATTTTTTTCATGTCAATCCAACTCCTATCAAGCACCCACCGTGCACTTTTTTAGGGAAGCAACGCGAAAGGGCTGGAGAAAGCGCATGTCATCGGTAGCCAGACGGACCATCGATTCCGGCGCGCCCACACCCCGTGGCGTCCTTCCATCATGCATCGGGCCGGTCTCCTGGCTTGTCCTCACCCTTCGCCATGCATGCCTTCCCGGATGTCTCCAGTGGCTCGCCGCATGACGTCGTCAGACTCACAGTTGCGGGGGCAGCGCCGGAATCGATCACATTGATATCGTGATCCCACCGGACTTCCCGTTTCACCCTGAGCGCCGGAACGGCGGACAGGGCACCTCGATGCAGGGCTGCGAATCTTAACGACGACAATGAGCGAAAGAAAGTGGATGTTGCAGCGAGACCCTTTTTACCAGGTCTGCTTATCGATGGATACCGAAGTCGCTCATGAATAATTAGACCTGCAGGAGCGCATAAAAGAAACCATCATGTGAGGAGGACGGAAGGATACGTCGTTGCTCGACAACATGTTCCAAGTACGGTTCGAGAACTTGTTCATTCTCCTCAGGATGAATCGAACAAACAACATACAGCAGGTAACCACCTGCTTTCAGCACGCGAAGACCCTCCAGCAACATGTCACGCTGGATGTTGCGGAAAACCGGCAATTCCTTCGGATCATGTAGGAACTTTGCATCCGGATGACGCCTCAGAACCCCTGACGCCGAACACGGCGCATCCAGCAACACGCGATCGACGGAGCCTGCTGTAAAGGGCAAGTTTCTGGCATCAGCCTGTACAAGTCCGTGGTTGTCCTGCTTCATGCGGCGCATATTCTCCCGCAACCGGGGGATGCGTGACGAAGACAGCTCGACTGAAACGATATGAGCCCCAGGCATCCGCCAGGCAAGCAGGCTACCCTTCCCCCCAGGGGCTGCGCACAGATCAAGCACGATGCCCGAACGACTTTCAGGCAGGGCATGAACGGCCATCTGGCCTGCTTGGTCCATGACCATCACCTGTCCCTTGCTATAACCGGGAAGCGAAGCGACATCGACCGCCTCATGCACGAGAATGGCCGATGGGGCGTGTTGTCCAACACTTGCCCGAATCCCCCTCTGCCTTAACCAGGCAACATAGCTTTCGGGCTCAGTGGTCACTGCCAGACACAATGGTGGCTGTTGGCTGAAGAAGGGGGCAAATTGGCAGACGATTTCTCGACCAAAAGCATCCCTCCAATGGCGATAAAGCCACTGAGGCAACTCCAATCGCTGATGTGGTTTCAGGCGAGAAGGTGGCATGGATGCGGCCACCCGTCGAAGAATCGCATTGATCAGCCCTGTCGCCCGGGGACAGATGTGTTTTGCCGCTTCGACAGTCTCGGCCACCGCTGCATGAGAAGACGTTCTCATGTGTCGGATTTGATAAGTTCCTAACAACAACAAGGAAAGAACGGCCGGCTCCGGCTTGTCCCTCAGAAAGCGGCTGAAATCGGCTTCAAGAGAGAAAAAATGACGTAGCCCCCCATACACAGCCTCATGCACCCAGGCACGCGTGCGTGCATCCAGCAACGGCGCTTGGTCTGCAAACAATTGCCTTGCCTTTTTATGCTGCTGCAATACTCCCTGAAGGATCCGTGCTGCAACGACACGGGGGCGGACTGAACCTGCTGCTTCTCTCAATGCAGGCTCATGCCGGCCTGCAGCCGTGCGCCTCTGGCAAAGGCCAGCGCATCCATGGGCTTCTTACCCTCCGGCTGGACTTGGTTCAGCCCATACACCGACCCTCCCGCACAAGCAAGCTTCATCCCGTCATTGAGAGCCAAGATGGTCCCCGGATCGGCATCCGTTCGTTCCTCCAGCGGCTTGCCTGCCAGCAACTTGAGCCATCGTCCCTGCCAAGTACAGCGGGCCCCTGGACGAGGAAAAAAACAGCGAACTTTGCGATCACATTGGATGGCTGAATGCTTACGCCAGTCGACAAGACGGTCCTCAGCCGTGATCTTCGCCGCATAACTCACACCCTGGTCGGCTTGGGGAACGGGTTTCAGACCCGAAACTATCCTAGGCAAGGTTTCGACAAGAAGCTCCGCTCCCTCATGCGCAAGTCTTTGCCAGAGTTCGCCTCCGGTCGTTGTGGGCGTGATTGGAACAACACGGCGCGCATAGATCCCGCCGGTATCAAGGCCCTGTTCCATATGCATGATGCACACGCCCGTTTCTCGATCACCGGCAAGCAGCGCACGTTCAATCGGTGCCGCACCACGCCATCTCGGGAGAAGCGAGGCATGCACATTGACCGGCGCCATGCGGGGCACCTCGAGCCAGGAAACCGGCAGCAACATGCCGAAGGCGACAACAACCAAAAAATCCGGTCGCTTTTCGCGCAACCAATTCAAAGCCTGCACATTGCCGCGCAAAGACGTCGGCGTGATGGTGTCCAGCCCATGCATCAAGGCCAGTTGCTTGACGGGTGAGGGCTGCATGCGCATGCCTCTTCCAGCCCTTCTGTCCGGTTGGGTCACAACACCTACAAGCTCACAGTCCGGGCAGGACAACAAAGCATCCAGGGCATGTATTGCAAATCCAGGCGTTCCAGCGAAAACAATACGCATCAGCTCTTGTATTTCTTGATCATCTTCTTGGTGATCATGCGCCGTTTGAGAGGACTCAGATAATCGATGAACAGCTTCCCATCGAGATGATCGAACTCATGCTGCAATGCCACGGCCAGAAAGCCTTCAAAATCCTGTTCATGGCGATTGCCATCAAGATCATACCAGCTAAGGCGTACGCGTGCCGGTCGGCTCACATCGGCATAGACCTCAGGCACGGAGAGGCATCCTTCTTCCCAGGTCGCCGTCTCCTCGCTCTTCCACAAAAATTCCGGATTGATCCACACCCTCAGATCGCGAGCCGGACCACATGGCTCCTCCTCCTTGGAGTGACGAACCTCCTCGCTTCGCCAAAGCGTATCGGTGACAGCCACGCGAAGCGGAACGCCAATCTGCGGCGCCGCAAGACCAACGCCAGGCGCGTCGTACATTGTATCGGCAAGATCCTCGACAAGCTGCCTGACTTCAGCCGCGAGCGGAAACTCGACAGGCCGAGCGACCTCCCGCAATCTGGGGTCAGGGTGAATCAAAATCTCACGTACAGCCAATTAGAAGGTTCCTCCATTCCAACCGAACATGGCGCGATCGGGCGAAGCAAACTCGATATACACCCTTGCACGATCAATCCCCAACTCATTGGCCAGCAGCTCACAAATGGCCGCAGACAGTGGCGCTGTCGAAGCCGTGGTCAGGCCCAGACTCTTGAGTTCGACATAGGCGGCGGGCTCTGCAGTGCCGGCAAAGCGCAGTGGCACGCCTTGCGCAAGGGAAACCATGACATAGCGCTCAGGTTTTCCCAGTTCCCGGGCCAAGGCCGTGGAGCACTTTTGCAAGAAATCCTGTTCATCCTCGACTTCAATGTTCGTTCTCAAGTGGAGATAAGGCATCAACTTTCCTCCTTTTCCGACTGTTCTTTCAGCTTGCGAGCAATCTCTTCGCGCTCACGATTCTTTGCCAATCGCATGCGCTTGGTCGCAACAAAACCGGCCCACCAACAAAGCGCGGCCAAGGGAAGCATGATCAAAAGCACCATCCAATCCATCATGCCCGCTCTCGTGCCGTTTCCATCTCAACAGTTCGCCGTTGTTCAAACCTGCGATTGAGCACATTGATGCCGGCGAGCATCAGCCCCAAGGCGATAAATGCCCCCGGCGGGAGCACGAACATCAGCATGTCGGTGTAATTCCCGATGACTTGCAGCCCAAAGATTTCACCCTTGCCAAGAAATTCACGCACACCGCCTAGCAATACCAGAGCGAGAGTGAAGCCCCCACCTACGGACAGGGCATCGATGGCTGATTCCACCGGACCGTTCTTGCTCGCAAACCCCTCGGCCCTGCCCATGATCGCACAATTGACAACAATAAGCGGGATGAACAAGCCAAGCACAAGATATGTTTCGTGCATCCATGCATTCATGGCCATGTCCACAATGGTCACGAAAGCCGCTATAATCGTGATATAACAAGGGATCCGGACATGCACAGGAATGACCCCGCGGATCATGGATACAACCAGATTGGAACCAAGCAATACGAGCATGGTCGCCAGGCCCATCCACAAACCGTTCTCCGCGGATGTCGTGACACCCAGCAGCGGGCACATGCCGAGCAACTGAACAAAAATCGTGTTGTTACGCCAGATGCCCTCCCGAACGATGTCCATACGGTTCATGGTCCTTCCTCCATCACTGCCTTTTGCTCCGATCCACGGCTTAGTTGAAGCAAGTCATCCCGGTGCTCTCTGAAAAACAGCAAGCCGCGATGAACAGCCTTGACAACGGCTCTGGGACTGATGGTCGCCCCGGTAAACTGATCAAAGTCACCGCCATCCTTGCGCACCTTCCATTTCGCGTTATCCAGACTCTTACCCTGAAAGGATGCAAGCCAAGCATGATTGGTCACAATACCATCCCCCAGCCCAGGGGTCTCCCGATGATCAGTGATGCGCACCGCATGAAGCACCCCGTCGGGTTCGACAGCCATCAGGATGCGGATGCGCCCCGAGTAACCATCTGGCGCAATTTCCTCCCAGGCCAGGGCCAGCAACCCTCCCTTTGCATCACGCGCCGGATATATGCGCAGCTTGCTCCCCTCCCGCTGCACATCGAAGGCATCCTTCTGTGGATCATTGGTATGCGGGGGCATCACCTGCATGAGCGCCCGATGCAAAGCTTCGCGCTGCGCCTTGGCTATAGGCTCTCGGGTGAACATATCCGTGGTTGCCAACAGCATGGTCGATACGACGGCCACAATCAGCAATGCCAGAACCATGTTCCTCTGCTCACGATCCAGCATCGCGATCCACCGAATGGCCATAGACACGTGGCCTACAATAATGATCGATGAGCGGCACTGCACAATTCATCAGCAACACGGCAAACATAGCCCCTTCGGGGTAGCCTCCAAAAGTGCGAATACACCAAGTCAGAATGCCGCATCCCACACCAAAGATCAGTCGTCCCAGCGGCGTTACCGGTGAAGAAACCGGATCCGTCGCCATAAAAAAGGCGCAGAGCATCAACCCCCCGGCAAGCAAATGAAACATCGGAGGCGCAAAACGTTCGGCATCGATGCTATTGAAGATGGCCGCCAGGAGCGCCACGGTTGCAAGATAGGCAAAGGGGATATGCCAAGTGATCGTGTGCCTTGCCAGCAGATAGATACCGCCGATCAACAGAGCCAAGGCGCTGGTCTCTCCAAGGCTCCCAGCCTCAAGACCCAGAAAGGCATTCAAATAACTGTAATTGTAGTGCACGAGCGCATCCGTAACGCCAACGCCAACGGTCCATTCAGTTTTGACATGCCCCAGCGGGCTGGCCATGGTTATGGCATCCAGTGCTTGACCGATCCCTTGCGGGCCAGAGCAGAACAGAGACCAAGCCACGGCAGCATCATACAGATCCACGGCGGCACGTGGATCACTCATCGGCATAAGCCATGTCGTCATCTGCAGCGGGAAGGAAATCAACAGAATCACTCGGGCTGACAAGGCAGGATTGAACAGGTTGTAGCCCAGACCACCGTAAACCTGCTTGCCCAGCACAATGGCAAAGATGCTTCCCAGCAAAACCATCCACCAAGGCAATGTGGGCGGCAGTGTCAAGGCCAGCAACAAACCCGACAGCGCTGCGGAACCATCCCAAACAGGCTTCGTGCTGCGCCCCATCCACCGCAGACAGAGCCATTCCGTCAGCACGCAACTGATCATGGATACCGTGATGATGAATACGGCCAGCCAACCAAAGAGGTAAATGGCCATGAATGAAGCCGGAAGAAGCGCCAAGATGACGCTCATCATGGTCAGGCGAATCGAATCACCGCCGTGAAGGTATGGGGAACTGACGATCGGCATCAGGTTTCACCACCCTCAGCCTTCGCGGACTGACTTGCCTTTCTTGCTCGACGGCGGGCCTGTTTGGCTTCCCGCTCACGTGCCAATCTGCGTTCCCTTGCCTCAGAGCGTCTGCGGGACTCCTCGGCAAAGGCCTCAGCCCGTCGGATCTGAGCAAGCTGTCCCTTGCCATAACGAAAATAATGCACCAGCGGAATTGATGATGGACATACATACGAACAGCATCCGCATTCGATGCAATCGAACAACTGGTAGGCCTCGGCGCGTTCAAAGGCATCATTGCGACAATGGTCGGCCAGCAGGTTGGGCACGAGACGTATGGGACACACCTCACCGCAGTGCCCGCAATGGATGCAGGGCTGTTCCTCCGTATTCAGTCCACGGATCTGTCCCTCATACAGGGCAAGCAGGCCATTGGTCGCCTTGACCACCGGAACATCCACACTGCGCAAGCGTTCCCCCATCATCGGGCCACCATGAAGCACATGTACGCCATCACCAATATCCTCCAGTCCGCATTGTGCGAGCACAAAGCGGACTGGTGTACCAAAGGGGATGCGCAGATTCCCGGGTCTGGGCATGGCCTCACCGGACACTGTGACGATGCGCTCGGTCAGCGGGCGGCCATGCTCAACGGCATGATAGACGGCCCGCGCAGTTGCCACATTCTGGCACAACACGCCGATATGGACGGGCAACTTGCCGGCTGGCACCTGTTTTCCAGTGATCGACTCTATCAATTGCTTTTCGCTTCCCTGCGGATAGCGCGTCGGCATCGCAAGAACGCGCACACCGGATAACGCAGCGCGTACAATGGCCTGACGCATCACCTCCACAGCATCCTGCTTATTGTCCTCAATGGCAATCACGCATTCCGTCGCGCTCACCATATAGCGCAAAATGCTCAAGCCGCGCACGATCTCATCGGCATGCTCCAGCATCAGACGGTGATCAGTTGTCAGATATGGCTCACATTCGATGCCATTGAGGATCAGGGTCTTGATCGGATGATGCTGATCCCGCACGAGCTTGATGAACGTTGGAAACACAGCTCCACCCAAACCGACGATACCGCACTCCCGGACACGCTCGCGCAATTCGGCAGGATCCCTCGTATTCCAGTCCGGCAAGGGATCATATCGATGCTCTTTATCGCTGCCATCCGGTTCAATGAAGATGCATGGCAAGCCAAGTCCGGATGGGTGGGCGATCCTGTGCTCCTCAATCTTGACCACCTTGCCGGCAACGGGCGCATGCACGGGTGCGGCCACATAACCCTCAGTGGCAGCAATCTTCTGCCCCTTGAGCACATGATCTCCAATATGCACGCAGGGATGGCACTGTTCGCCAATATGCTGTTTCATGGGCAGGATCAACACATCCGGAACCGGACAATCCCTGATGGGCTCATTAGCCGTCAATTTGCGATCAGGCACCTCGATACCGCCGAAGAATCCCGCTGGCATCCAACCCAGCGCCTGTCCTAGACGTTTAAGCAGCGCGGGCATGATTTTCCTTCCGCTCCCGTCCAATTCTCGCACGCTCGGTTTCCGGCAATGGCCAAGCCCAGTGCTCAATCAGCTCCGGCTTGAGGAGCATGTCGATGCAATCCACAGGGCAAGGCTCAATGCAAAGCGTGCAACCCGTGCAGTAATCGGCAATGACCGTGTGGTATTGCTTAGGAGCACCCACAATGGCATCGACTGGACAAGCCTTGATGCACAACGTACAGCCAATGCATTCGTCCTCGCGGATGAACGCCACCATTGGAGCCGTTGGCTCCTCTTCAAGTGGCTTGGGTTCAACTCCCATGAGATCCGCCAACTGATGCATGGTTCGTTCCCCGCCGGGAACGCAATGGTTGATATCAGCCTCTCCTCTGGCCACAGCTTCGGCATACGGCTTGCAACCGGGGTACCCACATTGCCCACATTGGGTCTGCGGAAGGACAGCATCGATCTTTTCCACCATGGGATCGCCTTCCACACGGAACTTCTTCTGCGCCAGCGAAAGCAGTAGTCCCGCCATAAGAGCGAATCCACCGAGACTGGCAATGGCGATGAGAATATGCATCGGGAAATACCCTAAAACTTGACCAGGCCTGAAAAGCCCATGAATGCAAGCGACATCATGCCAGCGGTCACTAAGGCCACGGGAGCGCCCCGAAAGGCCTCGGGAACCGGGGCATAGGCCAGCCGTTCACGCAAGCCCGCAAACAACACAAGCACAAGCGCAAACCCGACAGCCGCACCGAAGCCATACAGTACCGAAGCCAGAAATCCCTGCCCCTGCTGCACATTAAGCAGCGCCACCCCAAGGACTGCGCAATTGGTCGTGATCAACGGCAGAAAGATCCCCAAGGCCTGATAAAGGACGGGACTCGTCTTGTGAATCAGCATCTCAATGAACTGCACAAGGGATGCAATGATCAGAATGAAGAAGATCGTCTGCAGAAACAACAGGTCAAAGGGTTTCAGAATGAAGGTTTGTACAAGCCATGAGGCCGTCGACGCCAGGGTCATGACAAACATGACCGCAAACGACATGCCCACGGCGGTTTCGACCTTGCTGGAGACGCCCAGAAATGGACAGATGCCCAGAAACTTGGTCAGCACATAATTATTGACCAGCACGGCCGAAACGATAATCAGCAGGAATTCACCCATCGCGCGAAAGTATAGGGCCTGCATTTCGCGCCGTATAGCAAATGAAGACCACACTTTATCCTGTGCCTATTCCAATCTTGACAGATTTGGTCAGGATTAGATGCTTACCAGCCACTCCCAGGAGGTGGAATATGCTGACCCGCAGCGACGTTGAGCAGGCTCTACGAACCATCATCGATCCCGATCTTGGCCGGGACATCGTGAGCCTTGGCTTCGTCAAGAACGTGGAGATTCACGAAGGCAGGGTGCGGGTCACCATTGAGCTGACCACTCCCGCCTGCCCCGTCAAGGATCGGTTCCGGCAACAAGCCAGCGAGGCCATCAGCTCACTGGATGGTGTTGAACATGTGGATATTGTCATGACCTCGCGCGTTCAAGGCGATGCTCGGATACAAAACAGTATCCCGGGAATCGCCCATATCGTGGCCGTCGCCTCCGGCAAGGGTGGTGTGGGCAAGTCGACAACCGCAGTAAACCTGGCCGTGGCAATGGCCATGACCGGGGCCAGGGTCGGCCTCTTGGATGCAGACATCTATGGGCCGTCCATTCCGCGCATGATGCGCTTGGCAGATATGAAACCCAAGGTCCATGACAAGACCATTGAGCCACTGGAAAATTATGGGGTAAAGACCATGTCCATCGGCTACATGATCCGCGAGGATCAGGCCATGATCTGGCGTGGCCCGATGGTCTCCGGGGCAGTCATGCAGTTGCTCAATGACGTTGCCTGGGGCGAGCTAGATTACCTGTTCATCGATCTGCCGCCTGGAACGGGCGATATCCACCTGACCCTTGCCCAGCGTGTACCCATGAGTGGAGCAATCATTGTTACCACGCCACAGGACATTGCCTTACTTGATGCACGCAAGGCCGTGACCATGTTCGACAAGGTACATGTGCCCTCCCTGGGGATTGTCGAAAATATGAGCATGTTCGTCTGTCCGCATTGCGGACAGGCTTCACATATTTTTGCCGAGGGCGGAGCAAAACGACTGAGCGACGAGGTTGGCGTACCACTCCTCACTCAGATACCTCTGGATATCGACATCAGGATTCATGCCGATGAAGGCACACCCATCACGATAGCGCGCCCGGACTCAAAGCAGGCCGAATGCTATCACCATCTTGCTGGTGAGGTGGCACGGCGCCTGAGCACCCTGCAGGCAAGGAAAATTGATATCCCGGTCATGGAGAGAAAACCGGGAGGAGCCCCCTAAGGCTTCATACGCCAACCCATGCGCCAGAGCAACCAGCATGCAAGCATGCATAACCCCGTTGCTCCCGCGACCAAGTCAATGGATGCGTAGGGATCCGTGTCTCCCACGCCGACAAATCCATGACGAAAGCCGTCGATCAGGTAAAAGAATGGATTATAGCGATTGACCTGCTGCCAGAATGGAGGAAGCTGGGCGACCGAATAGAAAACGCCTGAAAGAAAGGTCAACGGCATGATGACGAAATTGCTGATTAGGGCGATATCATCAAACTTTTCCGCCCATATGCCGGCAATGATGCCCAGGCCGGCCATGAGCATGCTGCCGCACAGGCCATAGAGCATGACCAAACTGATGGATGACAACGGAATATCCACAAAAGCCCACAATGCGGCAAGGATGGCTGCCGCCACGATAAAGGCGCGTACCACTGCGGAGGCGACCAAAGCCAGGATGATTTCCATTGCCGACAACGGCGCCATGAGCAGATAGATGTGCACGTTCATCACCTTGCCGACAATGATTGAGCTGGAAGTATTGGCAAAAGCATTCTGCAGCATGGCCATCATGACAAGCCCCGGGATCAGAAAGGTCAGATAGTCCACGCCGAGACCAGGAACGGTTCGCGAACCCATGGCATATCGGAAAATCAACACATAAAGAAGCGCGGTCAAAGCCGGTGCAACAACGGTTTGCATATGAACCTTGAGAAAGCGCCGTGTTTCCCGCAAGAACAGCGTCCATGCTCCGTATGGATTCAATGAATTCATGACGTGGATTTTTCCTTGCGGGCATGGCCGGTCAAACGAATAAACACATCTTCGAGATCCTCTTGACGGATCTCGACCTTGCGGGGGATTCCAAGCCTGCTGACAGCAGCCTCGTAAACCCGATGGAACCCCAAATCCTCTCCCCCCTGCCCACCAAGGTGCAAACAGACACCGCCGGACATGACTCGTGGCCGAAATGCCGACAAGGCTCTTGCATCAGCCTCGGAAAGTTCGAAGGCATCCCCGTAACCCAGAAACAGATAACGCCCTGCGACCACTTCCATGAGCTCGCGCATCGATCGATCAGCCACGACCTGCCCTCCATCAATGATGGTCACATGATCACAAAGCTGTTCGGCCTCCTCGAGATAATGCGTGGTTAAGAGAATCGTGGTTCCAGAACGGTTTAGTTCCCGCATGAACGACCAGAGGCTACGTCGGAGTTCCACATCGACGCCCGCCGTCGGCTCATCCAGTACAACAAGAGCCGGGCGATGCACAAGGGCCTGAGCCACAAGCAGTCGACGCCGCATACCGCCGGAAAGTTGCCTGGTATTCTTATACGCATGTTCTGCCAGGCCCAGACGCTCAAGCAATTCGCGTATCCATGACTCGTCCGGTCTGCATCCGAATAAGCCGCTGGTGATACGCAGGATTTCCACAGGCGAAAAAAACGGGTCAAAAGCCACTTCCTGCGGCACCACACCCAGATGACGCTTGCACCAAGAACGTTCACGGAAAACATCCCGGCCCAACATCTTGGCCAGGCCGGATGTTGGACGTACAGTGTCCGCAAGAATGTTGATCAGCGTGCTCTTGCCCGCCCCATTTGGCCCCAACAAGGCATGAAAGGCCCCCTGGGCCACCTGTAGGTCCACTCCGGCCAAGGCTGTCTTCCCATTGGCATAGACCTTGCGCAGCCCCAGGACCTGTAAAGCAGCTTCATTCATGTTGAAGGGAATGAACGCAAGCTGAAATCAGAAGATAGGGTCAAAAAGCCCCGTTCAGGGCTGCCCGGAACAAGTCAATAACAACTGTTTGCATTGGCGCAACCACCTGTTTCCGATGGAGTAAAGGACTTGCCGCAGCCACAAGTGGATGCTGCATTCGGATTGCGAATGACAAAGGATTCGCCTTGGATGGTCGTTTCGTAATCGATCTCGGCCCCCTTGATCAGGTTCAGGCTCATCGGATCGATCAGCAGCTTGACCCCTTGGCTCTCAACAACCTCATCATCGCTCTTGATCTGCTCGTCGAAGGTGAACCCATACTGGAAGCCGGAGCAACCTCCGCCGGACACAAAGATACGCAAATGAAGCTCGGCGTTTTCCTCCCGTGCTAGCAGCCCCTGAATTTTTTCCGCGGCCCTTTCGGTCAATGTCACAGCCATAGATGATCACCTCGTCCAGCAAAATACTTGAGCGAAATTATCGGGTATTCGGGCAACCAATGCAAGCGGGCTTGCCAACCGTCGCTGGCTGGTGACAATCCACCGATGATGCGCCGGGTTTGCTGGTCCATAACATTCCTGTTCCTTACCGCCTGCTCCCCTGAGCCAGTTCATGAAACGCGCTTCATGATGGGCACGCTGGTCGAGTTCACGGTCGAGGGTGTCCCGGGTTCAACGGCCATGAAAGCCATTGCCGATGCTGCCAGTGAAATGACCCGCATCGAGAGCAAGATGACCATCTATGGTCAACGGGACAATCCCGTCAAACAGTTCAACCGCACCCCGGTCCGAACGGACTTCACCTTTGACGATGAGCTTGACAGCCTGCTTGGCAAAGCAGTCGACATCGAGACATCCAGTGAACATGCGTTCCATCCGGCCCTGGCAGCGCTCAACCGGCTTTGGGGCTTTTCACTGGACCCGCCACCATCCACCCCTCCCAAAAAGGAAGTGATTCGACAGTTGCTGCCCCCAGCGAGTTGCCTCAAACGCACAGGGGATCATCGCTGGCAACGCATGACAAGCTCCTGTCAGATTGACCTGGGCGGCATCGCCAAGGGCTATGCACTTGAGCGCGGCATGGCCCAATTGATCAAACATGGCATCAGACATGCGTTGATTAATGCCGGCGGTGATATCGCCGGAATCGGAAACAACAAGGGCAAGCCTTGGCGTATCGGCATCCGTCACCCAAGAAACCCGAACGCCTTGCTGGGCTGGATTTACCTGAATGACCATGAATGCGTGGTGACATCAGGCGATTACGAACGCTTCTTCCTGCATGGTGGAAAGCGTTATCATCACATACTGGATCCTCAAACGGGATATCCGGCGACAAGGGCGATTAGTGCCACCGTCATTGCCGACAAAGCCACACTGGCTGACGGATGGAGCACGGCCCTGTTTGTCATGGGGATCCGGGGTCTTGAACGGTTGCAGCAGCAAGGCATGGCAGCGCTTGTGGTCAAGCCGGATGGAACGCTGGTCATGAACAAGGCCATGCAGAAGCGGTTTCACAGCATCGGACAGCCATAAAGACCTTTCCACACTGATGTATTTGTAAACGCAAGGTATAAATTAGACCCCTTTTCGCTTGCGGGGTTCTGCTCCCGCATCTAGTTTATCATTGCTGGGAGGTGTTCATGGATATTGCCGAACTTCTCGCCTTTACCGTGAAAAACAATGGCTCCGACCTGCATATCTCAGCCGGTGAGCCTCCAATTATCCGTATTCATGGTGACATGATGCCCGTCAAGCTCCCCCCCCTGAGCGAGCAACAGGTCCAATCCATGATCTACGACATCATGAACGACCGTCAACGCAAGGTGTTCGAGGAACATCTCGAAATCGATTTTTCATTTGATCTTGGCGGCATTGCGCGTTTCCGCGTCAACTGTTTCCAGCAGCAGCGGGGCATGAGCGGGGTTTTCCGACAGATTCCAAGCAAGATCCTTTCACTGGATGAACTGGGCTGTCCGGAAATCTTCAAGGACATTGCCATGTGCCCGAGAGGCATCTGCCTGGTGACCGGTCCCACAGGTTCCGGCAAATCCACGACCCTGGCGGCCATGATCGATCACCGGAACAACCATGAAAAGGGGCATATTCTGACCATTGAAGATCCCATCGAATTTGTCCACAAATCGAAGAAATGCCTGATCTCCCAGCGCGAGGTCGGCGCACACACCCATTCGTTTGCCAATGCATTGCGCAGCGCGCTTCGCGAGGATCCGGACGTAATCCTCGTGGGCGAAATGCGTGATCTCGAAACCATTTCGCTGGCCCTGACCGCTGCCGAAACCGGGCATATGGTTTTTGGCACGCTGCATACGTCCTCGGCTCCTAAGACGATTGACCGCATCATCGATGTATTCCCTGCTGCGGAAAAGGAAATGGTTCGTTCCATGCTTTCGGAGTCGCTGAAGGCAGTGATTTCCCAGACCCTGCTCAAGCGGGCAGACGGAAGCGGACGCATCGCAGCCCATGAAATCATGACCGGCACCCCTGCTGTGCGCAACCTGATCCGGGAAAACAAGATTCCCCAACTTGTCTCCGTGCTGCAAACCTCACAGCGCGAGGGCATGAAAACGCTGGACATGGACCTGCAACGCCTCGTCAGAGAGCGGAAAATCACCATAGAGGCAGCACGCGAGAAGGCTCAAGACAAGTCCCTGTTCAAACCAGTCACAGATTGAGGTACATCAGACATGACAGAAACCAAGAACGACCCCATCCAGCAACTGCTGAAGATCATGGTTGCCAAACAGGCATCCGACCTCTACATCACAGCGTCATTGCCCCCTTCCCTGCGCATCAACGGAGAAGTCCGCCCTATCAATGATATCGCACTCACCCCGTCCCAGACGGCTGCACTGGCGCATTTCATCATGAACGAAAAACAACGCAGGGAATTTGAAGAAGTGCATGAAATGAACCTCGCCCTTTCTTATCCGAACATCGGCCGCTTTCGGGTCAACATCTTCGTACAGCGCAATTCCATAGGCATGGTCATCCGTCAGATCGCAACCGAGGTTCCCACGCTGGAACAATTGCAGCTTCCCGAGATCTTCAAAGACATCGTCATGAGCAAGCGCGGTCTGGTCATCATGGTCGGCGCAACCAGCAGCGGCAAGTCAACATCCCTGGCTGCAATGGTCGATTACCGAAACAGCCATCAGGCCGGGCATATCATCACCATTGAAGACCCCATCGAATTCATTCATCAGCACAAGAAGTCCATCGTGACCCAGCGTGAAGTCGGAACGGATACGCTGGACTTCAAGTATGCCCTGAAGAACACGCTGCGCCAAGCACCCGATGTCATCCTCATTGGTGAGATTCGGGACCGGGAAACCATGGAACATGGTCTGACCTTTGCCGAGACCGGACACTTGTGCATGGCCACCTTGCATGCCAACAATGCCAACCAGGGCCTTGAACGCATCATCAACTTTTTTCCTGAAGAAGCGCACGCCCAGGTGCGTTTGAACTTGGCTATGAACGTGCGAGCCATCCTCTCGCAGCGACTCGTCAAGACAACAGACGGCAAGCGAACCGCAGCCGTTGAGATCCTGATCAATACTCCGCGGATCTCCGACCTCATCTTTCGCTGGGACATCCCGGCCATCAAGGAAGCCATGGCCAACGGCGCTAATTATGGCATGCAGACCTTCGACCAGCATCTTTTCAAGCTTTGGAAAGAAGGCAGGATCACTGAAGAAGAGGCACTCCGCCATGCCGATTCGATGAACGATGTACGTCTGAATATCAAGATGTCGAAAGTGGATGGCAAGGCGGAAGAACTCAATGACGACAGCTTGCGGCTGTCTCCATCATAAATGCCTGCGGCATGAGCTGCCAAGATATGGAATGCTCCGGATCGCTTGGCGGATGCGCTCAGCATCCCGCCTCAAGCTCTCCCGGGTATAACCACCCTCCGGTTTTCCGTCCAGGAAAAAGGGCTGCCCGAAACTGATCCTGGCTTTGCTCCTTCGTAGAAATGGTCTCCAAACGTGGATATGATCGAATGGCCACACGCCCGAAATGCGGAATGGCACGATGGGGGCTCCGGTCTCTCTCGCCAGAATGGCTGCTCCCGGAAGAATTCTATGTAGTGGAATCGATGGGTTGGCTTCCCCTTCCGGAAACAGGCACAGGGCATTGCCCTCACGCAAAATCTCGATTGCTTCACGCAACGCGTGACGATTGGCTCCACCGGGTTGAACAGGAATGGCTCCGACAAGCCTGAAAAGCCAACGCAGATACCACATGCCTTCGTAGTATTCTCGAGCCATCAGAAAACACAGCGGTCGATCAACACTGGCCTGCACGATCAACGGATCAAGTCCGCAACGATGGTTGCCCACAAGAATCACGGGCCCATCAGGCAGCGGATGCTGCGTGCGCGGAAGACGATGCCAGACCCGGCAAAACCAGCGGTCAAGAAAGCGAAGAAACCGATTCGGGCCCCGCTCGCTCATACTCGGAGATCCTGATCATCCTGCGCCAGAAGCGCTCGCATCAGGCCGGCCGCCTTGTGCTCAGTTTCCCGCAATTCATGCATTGGATCGGAATCGGCAACAATGCCAGCACCGGCTGCCCAATCAAGTCGGTCAAGGTAATGCCAGAATGTGCGGATCAGAATATTCATATCTGCACTGCCATCCCAGGCAGAGTAACCGATGCCACCCGTATAGGGACCCCTTCCCTGCGCTTCTAGCTCATGAATGAGCTCCATGCAACGAACCTTCGGACAGCCCGTGATTGTACCTCCGGGGAACATTGCCCGAAAGACATCAACAAGATTGAGGTCCTCGCGCAGACGACCGCGTACGTTGGACACGATGTGCTGAACCGTAGCATAGCGTTCGATGCTCATACATTCGTCGACATGCACGCTGCCATGTTCACAGACCCGCCCCAAGTCATTCCTCTCCAGATCAACAAGCATGATGTGCTCAGCTCGCTCCTTTTCCGAAAGCAGTAATTCCTGCCGTAATGCCTCATCATGTTCGCCCGCTCCCCGCTTTCTCGTGCCAGCGATGGGCCGGGTGGAAACCCAACCTTCGGTATCGATGTAAAACAAACGTTCGGGGGAGGCCGATAGAATCGTCAGTTCTCCGCGAGGGGCTTGCGGCATATGCAGCCAGGCCGAGAACGGCGCCGGATTCAAGCGCCGGAGCCGGGCATAAAGGGCGGGCAGCTTCTGCCGATCTTGCCAAGGACAGGACCAGTAACGGGCAATGTTGGCCTGAAAGATATCTCCCGCTGCAATGTAATCACGGACCCTACAAACAGCCTCGACATAGGACTGCGCGCTGGTCACTTCAGCATGCTGGCCGGATAGCATCGGCCCCAGCTCCTGGTCTTGCTCCAGCCACCGGCCCATAGACAATAATTCGGACTCGACAAACGCCATGACCGTCGCATTGTCTGCGGCCACATGAATCACCCCACCGGGTTCAAAGCAAAGGGAAAAGGCTGGCCTGTGGCGCCAAAGCAAGAGTCCTCCGGGGACGCTTTTCGGTTCTGGGAGACGATCCTCGATCAGGCATGCCGCCTCATAGGCGGCATACCAGATACTGAATACACAGGGGTTATCTCTATAGCGTTTCCTTGAACGTTCCTCTTCCATCCATCGTTCCAGAAACCGCTCTCGCTCGATATGGGTTGACGAGGCGGCAAGGCATTCCGTCCCCCCGGCGCTTGAAATTAGGAAACTTCGTCCCGATCCACGCGGATCCTCAAGAAGCGCGGCAAAGACAGAAGGGCTAAACGAAAAAAGGCCGTGGGCCGAAAGCCCACAGCCGCCTAGTTCGAACCTGCGGTACAGCACAGGACAACGATCAGGAGAACTTTCGAATCACAACAGAGGCATTCGTTCCGCCGAAACCAAACGAATTGGAAATCGCGACACGAATCGGATGCTCACGCGCCGTATACGGCACGTAATCTAGATCGCACTCCGGATCCTGGTTGTCCAGGTTGATCGTCGGCGGTACGACGCCATGATAAACCGCCAGCACGGAAAACGCAGCCTCGATGCCACCAGCAGCTCCAAGCAGATGACCGGTCATCGATTTCGAGGACGAAACCATCAGCTTGTAGGCATGATCACCAAACACTGCCTTGATGCCATCGGTCTCCGCCTTGTCACCGGCAGGCGTAGACGTTCCATGTGCATTGATATAATCCACCTCATCCGGCGCAATCCGTGCCCGTTCCAGCGCCATCTTCATACAGCGGGCGCCCCCCTCGCCTCCCGGCGCAGGTGCAGTCATATGGTAGGCATCACCGGACATGCCATAACCGATGATTTCAGCAAAAATTTCGGCACCGCGGGCTTTTGCGGATTCCAAGGACTCCAGCACCAGCACGCCAGCACCCTCACCCATGACGAAGCCATCCCTGTCAACATCCCATGGCCGGGAAGCCCTTTCAGGTTCGTCATTGCGCGTGGACAACGCCTTGGAGGCGCAAAAACCACCAATGCCAAGCTCACAAATGCAAGCCTCTGAACCACCGGCAATCATCGCATCGGCATCACCCCGGGCAATGATGCTGAACGCATCGCCAATGGCATGTGTCCCCGTGGCACAGGCTGTAACTGTGGCTGAATTCGGCCCCTTGGCTCCTGTACGCATGGACACCCAACCTGAGATCATGTTGATGATCGTCTGCGGAATGAAAAACGGAGAAATCTTCTTTCTTCCCCCGGCTTCATAGGCGCGCATGGTGCGCTCGATCATGGGCAATCCGCCGATCCCAGAACCGATGATCACACCCACTCGTTCCGCATTGTCCTCACGGATCTCCAGGCCGGATTGCTTAAGCGCCATATCGGCAGCTGCCACGCCATACTGGATGAAGGTATCCATCTTACGCGCATCCTTGCGATTGATGAAATCCTCCACCTGAAAATCAGGAACCTCGCCGGCGATCGTGCATGGCATTCCTGCCGCCACGGCATCAAACCGCGTGATTCGCCGGATACCCGAGCGCCCTGCGACCAAATTGTTCCATGATAGATCGGTACCGGTACCGAGCGGTGTCACCAACCCGATACCGGTCACGACGACACGTTGCTGCATGGATTGCCTACTTATTCAGCTTTGGCGGCAATATAATCGATGGCATTCTGCACGCTCTGAATCTTTTCAGCGTCTTCGTCAGGAATCTCAATGCCAAACTCTTCCTCGAAGGCCATGACCAACTCAACCGTATCGAGGGAATCCGCGCCAAGATCATCGACAAAGGAAGAATCAGGGCTGATCTCACTTTCGTCAACGTTGAGCTGATCGGCAACAATCTTGATAACTTTGGCTTCAATTTCTGCAGACATCTAGTCCTCCCATAAAAAATTATGCGGCTTCTACCATAGCCATGAACGCCGCACAAGTACCGGCTCCGCGAGATGCATACGAAACCGCTACATATACATGCCTCCATTGACATGTATAACTTGGCCCGTGATATAGCCGGCCGAATCACTGGCCAGAAAGGCCACCACAGCCGCTACGTCATCTGCCGAACCCAATCTTCCAAGGGGAATCTGTTCCGCCAGCTTGGCCTGTGCTTCCCCGCCCAGTTCGGCGGTCATGTCAGTCGCGATAAATCCTGGTGCAACGGCATTGACCGTGATGCCGCGGGAACCCACCTCCCTGGCCAGAGAACGAGTCATCGCATCGATGCCTCCCTTGCTTGCACAATAGTTCAACTGACCAGGGTTACCCATGGAAGCGACCACAGATGAAATATTGATAATCCGCCCGTACCTTGCCCGCATCATGGGCTTGAGAACCGCTTGGGATGCATGGAACACGGAGGAAAGGTTGGTCGCGATCACTTGATTCCAGTCTTCCTCCTTCATGCGCATGGCAAGGTTGTCCCGCGTAATGCCGGCATTGTTCACCAGCACATCAAGACGTCCAAAATGCTTCTGAGCTTTCTGGATGAAATCCATCACCTGTTGGCGTTCCGAGACATCAACTGCACAGGCCAGCACGTCACATCCATGCTCTTCTGACAGCCTTGTTCCTGCTTTATCGATGGTCTGCTGTCGGGTGCCGCAGATAGCCAGGTCATATCCCTGTTCGGCAAGCCTGCGCGCAATGGCATATCCGATGCCGCGACTTGCTCCAGTCACAATGGCCACACGTCGATCACTCATGCCTGAACGCCCTCCTCAAAGGCCCCTAGTGCCTTCCCAAACTCATCCGGCGAGGCCGTCGAATAGACGGGAACATGGCGGTCGATTCGTCGCATCAGACCGCTCAAAACCTTGCCCGGCCCCATCTCTACGACCGTCACAGCCGTCCCGGATATTAGCCGCTGTATCGACTCCGTCCAACGAACCGGTGAGACAAGCTGCTTGGCAAGGGCCGAACGAATCTCATGCGTCGCCTCCAATGGCCTTGCTTCTGCATTGCTCCACACAGCACAGGTGGGTTCGTGCATATCCACTGCTGACAATCTGTCGACCATGGCCTCGGCAGCCTTCTGCATCAATGGCGTATGCGAAGGCACGCTGACCGCCAATTTCATGGCCCGCTTGGCTCCCGCTTCCCGGGCCAGTTCGATAAGCTTGTCAACAGCTTGCGCATGCCCGGCCACGACAAGCTGACCCGGGCAATTATAATTGGCTGGCCAGACTTGGGAATCTTGTCCGCTCGCCTGCTTGCACAATTGCTCCACGACAGAATCTTCAAGTCCAAGGACTGCGGCCATGCTACCCGTTCCTGCCGGAACGGCATCGTTCATGACCTTGCCCCGGAAGGCCACGAGCTTTACAGCTTCGGAAAAGTCGAGAACACCAGCTGCAACAAGGGCACTGTATTCGCCCAAGGAATGCCCCAAAACGTGGATGGGACGAGGTCCGCCCCTTTGTTGCCAAAGTCTTAACAAGGCCATGGAAGCTGTCAGCAGCGCAGGCTGGGTGTATTCAGTCCTGTTCAGCTTGTCATCCGGATTCTCGGTGATCAATCGCCCCAGATCATAGCCCAGCGCATCGGACGCCTCGTCCAACGTTGACTTGACCACACCCTCATCCATAAAGGCATCCAGCATGCCGACAGCCTGGGAACCCTGCCCGGGAAAAAGCAATGCAAGCGATGTCACCCTTTCTTCTCCTTGCTCCATCGAATCAAGTTCGCACCCCAGGCAAAACCACCTGCAAAGGCTTCCAGCAGAATCAGCTGCCCCGGCTTAAGGTCTCCCTTGCGATAAAGCTCATTCAGAGCCAAGGGGACGCTAGCCGAAGATGTGTTGCCATGGCACTGTACCGTCTGCGCCACCCTATCCATGCTCATGCCGAGCTTTCGGGCCGTTGCCCGGATGATGCGAATATTGGCCTGATGAGGAACCAGCCAGTCAACATCCTCACTATGGAACCCGTATTTCTGGAGAATCTCCTCAACGACTTCTCCGAGCTTCGCGACCGCAACTCGGAACACTTCATTGCCCTTCATCTCGATGGCGGCGATACCGGCAGCATCGGTGGAGAAATCAACCCCCTCCGTATGATAGCTATCCGGACTGGCATGCTCGTGCGGATGCTCGGCCTTCAAGAGATCCCGATAAGAACCATCCGCATGAAGCACGGACCCGATGATGCCGCCTTCCTCATCTCGACCTTCGATGACAACAGCCCCTGCGCCATCACCAAAAAGAACGCATGTACTGCGATCCCTCCAGTCGATAATGCGACTCATGGCCTCTGCACCTACAAGGAGAATGCGTCGAAACATGCCAGCCCGAATCATGCAGTCAGCCTGCGCCAGACCATAAATGAACCCCGAGCATACGGCCTGAATATCCCAGGCTGGAAAACCCTTGCCTCCCAGCTTGGCCTGGAGAATCGTGGCCGTAGCCGGAAAGATCATATCCGGTGTGGTCGTCGCCACAATCAGGGCATCGATATCCTCAATGCTGAGGCCTGAATCGGAAAGCGCCTGACACGCCGCCTGGGCAGCCATGTCCGAGGTGGCCTCATGTTTTGCAATGATATGCCGCTGGCGAATGCCAGTGCGTTCCCGGATCCATTCATCCGAGGTGTCCACCATACGCTCGAGCTCAGCATTGGTCAGCACACGCTCGGGGAGATACCCACCGAGACCGATAATATGCGCATTCATGCTCATGAGGCGTGCCACTGGGCCATGATCTCGTTGATACGGGAAATCAGCCCCTCCCTGATCTCCCGATGGGCCACACCGATGGCATTGGCTAGGCCAGAGGCATCCGCCGAACCGTGGCTCTTGACCACGACACCGTTCAAACCAAGCAAAGGAGCACCATTGTACCTTGAAGGATTCACCCTGTCCTTGAAACGATTCAAGGCAGGCCTTGCTAGCCATGCGCCTAGCTTGGCGCGCATCCCAGACAATAACGCATTTTTCATGTTGTCAGCGAGAAACCGGGCCGTTCCTTCCATGGTTTTCAGCGCAATATTGCCTACAAAGCCATCGCAAACGACGACATCAACCTCTGCAGAAAAAAGATCCGTTCCCTCGACATTGCCGATAAATTCGATTGGTGACTCGGCAAGTTCGTTTGCGGCCACTTTGACCACATCCGTTCCCTTGATGTCTTCACTGCCGATATTCAGCAACCCAACTCTCGGGCTGGGCAGATTCTCGGCCGTTTGCATGTAACACGAGCCCATCAGAGCAAACTGAACCAGATGATCCGAGGTGCAGTCAACATTGGCGCCAACATCCAGAAATAACGTCCGCGTACCCTTTTCGGCGGGAATCAATGAAGCGATGGCTGGTCTATCAATGCCGGTGATTGTCTTCAGGATCAGTTTTGAGATGGCCATCAGGGCACCGGTATTGCCTGCGCTGACAAGTGCATCCCATTCGCCGTCCCGGATCTTGCGGACACCCACGTGAATGGACGAATTCTTTTTGCGCCGTACGGCTACGGCAGGCGAATCGCCCATTTCAATGACATCCTGGCTCGGCACTAATTGGACTTGGTCATCCAGCCCTCTCTCACGCAAAGACGGAGCAATGACCTCCTCGATACCAACAAGGCCAAACGACACACCTGCAAGATCCTCTCGAGCCAAGACCAGAGTCAGCGCATCCAGCACAACGCCCGGTGCATGATCGCCGCCATGGGCATCAATAAGGATACGAACCGGTCCGGTCAAGGGTTCCGGTCTTGGATTCTGCATGGTTTCTCAGCCTGCTGCGGCAGTGCAGAATGCTGAATCAAATTTCGCTGCTGATCTTGACTTCGCGACCCTTGTAGAAGCCGCAATGCGGACAAGCGTGATGCGGACGCATCATCTCCCCGCACTCAGGACATTCGCTCATGCCAGCGGGCACAATCCGATCATGCGCGCGACGCATATTGCGCTTCGAGCTACTCGTCTTCTTCTTTGGAACTGCCATGTTTCTTTCTCCTCACCTAGGGTGAATCAATGATCCTTGCCCAAATCAAGCTGGCGAAGGACCGCAAATGGATGATCATCATCCACTTTCTTGCAGCGACACGATGACGCATTCAAGTTCACGCCGCAACCGCTGCATAATCCGGCACAATCCTCACGACAAATCACATCGCTACGCCAGGAAAGCCAGATCTCTTCGCGCAGGATGTCCACCAGACTGATATGCCCTGGCGGGTCCAACACGTCATCCATGCATTCGTCTGGCCCCGTGACGCCCAGCTGGAAATCGCGTTCCAAATCTCCGGCTACATGCCAATCGAAGGACCTCAGGCATCGACAGCAGGTACGGCGTATGCATGCCTGCCATTGACCCGTCAACCTGAAGACCTGGCCCTTGCGGACCAGCGACCCCTGCCAAACCACATCTTCAACGAGCCCTTCTACGGGCTCGGCAGCAGTCGCTGACACCTCGTTTATTTCCCTCGGGGATATCAAGGTATCCCAAAAATACCCTTCCTCGGGCAGGTTCTGCAGTGTCAGTTCCCAGCGATGGCTCACGATGTCTCCATGGAACATCCGGATTGGCGGCGCATTATGAAGGGTGCTGTTGCCGGGTCAAGCGCGAGCCAGTTCCCTGACCATGTCAACCACAGCAATGGCCGGATCGGCCTGTCCAAGCTTTTTCCGCAGGCAATCAAAAGCCCGCAACTGGACTTCTGCCTGACCGGTCGATGCATCGAGCAAGCCATCCAAGGCACGCAGGATATTCTCCACCGTGCATGTTTCCTGAAGCAGCTCGGGCATAATCCCCTGATCATCCATCAGGATATTGGCAAGCCCGACATGACGCACCTGCAGCAAACGTCTGGCCATCAGCGCCGTCAACGGCGAAGCTCGATAGACGAGCACCGTCGGTACTCCCCAGAGCGCCAACTCAAGCGTCGCCGTTCCGGACACCGCA
>RFGS01000073.1 GCA_003695905.1 Zetaproteobacteria bacterium
ACGATCAGCTCGAGATTCGAGCGCGACCCCGGAGGCTTGAGCGCCATCTAGCGTTCCTCCTTCCAGCCGAAGCGATGAACTCCGCGCACGCGCAGCGCCGCGTCGTATTCGATCTCGATGCCGCGGTGGACCAGACGCCCGTTCTCGTCCTCGAACTCCTCGACATCGCCCACCCGGTCCGGCAGCAGCGACAGCACGATCGCGGCGATGAGCAGGAACTGCAGCATCTGTTGCATGTCCATCGGCGAGAGCGAATGCGAGAAGCGATGCAACAGTTTCTTGTAAGAGCAGGGCGAAGGCTACTCCCGCTTCTTGCGTAGCCGGTAGATGAACCAGATGGCAGCAGCTGCCAGTGCGGGGGCTGCTATGGCCTTGAATTGGGTGGAATCCGCGACGCCGCCCATCTGCAGGCTGATCTCCTGATAGACATAGTCGAGCACATTGGTGCCATAGTAGGTGAAAATGGCCACGGTCATCATTTCTGCTGCCTGCTGAAGGCGAAGCTGTAGCTGGAAGCGGCGGTTCATCGCAGCCAACATGTTGCGGTTCTGTTTTTCGTTATGTACGTCGATGCGTGTGCGCAAAAGCTGGCTGGCCTGGGCGATGCGATTGGCCAACTGTTCCAGCCATTCGAAGGCTCCCTCGCCCGTGGAGCGCGCCTTGGTCAAGCGTCGTCTTAGAAATCGCCCCAGCGTGGATTGAGGCCCGATGGGTTGCTCGTAAAGCTCGTCGATTCTTTGCAACACGAGATCGAAACGGGCGCTTGCAAGGGTGAACGGGCGGTAATGGGCGGAGATCATGGCTTCGACCTCAGCAGCAAGCGCCGTCAGTCCTTCCATGAGTTGCTCGTCGTTCAGGTTGCCGCCATCTGAGATGGCACTGGCCAGCTCTTTCAGGCGCGCATCCGCTGCTGGCAGTCGTTTGCGTAACATGCGGGCTGGCGAAAGGATTCTCATGGCCAGCATGCGGTAAGTCTCGATGTCGATAAGCCTGTAGGCAAGGCGGCCGATCTGTGATGGGGTCTCAGCGCGAGAAAACAGCAGCATGCGCGAAAACCGTTGGTGACTGATGCGGAAATCGGTAATGACCAGGCTCTTGCTTCGGCCAATCTGCGATGCACAGATGGTGTCTGCATCGAAGCAGCAGGCGTAACGCTGCATGAGCGAAGCATGATCGCTGTCTGACGGATAGGGCAAAATGACCAGATCAAGCGCAACAAGCAAATGACCGGGCAAGGCTTCCAGCCAGCCTTCAGGAAGCAGATTCAGAGGAGGACTGGCAAGCGGATCGCCAGAACATGGGCGTTCAATGGTTTCCGCATCCGGGCGGGCGATGAATTTGTAGCGGCTGAAGTCTTGGTGACTTTCTACCTTGAGCAGGAACGCGCCGCATTGCAGTCGCGATGTCAGTCCGCTGGTTTCAATGCTACAGCCGAAAGCTTCACTCAAGGCCTTCAACTGAAGAATCTCCTCGGCCCGCTCCTCATCAGAGCGCACCATAACCAGCGTGAGAACACGGGTCGGTGTCTCTAGCGGTTCGTAGGGGTGAAGGTGAAGCTCGTCGTTGAGCTCGTATCGGTCTTCAGAATCTGCAGGCAATCCCATTCCCGGGCAAGTATAGCCCTTCACCGGTTCAAAAAAAGGATTTTACGTTGCGAGATATGAAACGCTTTGTGCCTCGCCGCGCAGGCTTGTCATCACAACCGGGTCTTTCCAGCGTACAGATAGATTCATGCCATCAGGTTGTGTTTCCTCAAACGATATGGGGCGCAGCATGCGCACGAACGCCGAGCGTTCCGGGTGGGAGTCTGAATGGCTCATGCAGATCCAGCCTGCGTAACACGTTTTTTGGCGCAAATAATGCCGGATTTCTCCCCGGATTCTTTTGGAGGGATCCAGACATTCACGACTACAGGATACCATGACAGGCAAAAATAGTTTTCCTTGAAGGTGTGCTGGCCCGAGCAGTCGGGCATAGCGTTCCAGCAATCGAGCTATAGCCTAGAGCAGCTCATGCAGTCGAAACCTTCCGGTTCCATGAAGTGATCCGAGCGACGCGTTGCATGACCACGTGTTATTGCGGGCATCCCATGTGTTGACTAGAGTGCTGGCCCCTTGCGGGGGAGGCGATCCGATCTCCCCCCTCCATGCTGGAAAACATATCAGGAGTCATGAACCATGGCGATTCAACACACACTTTCTATCATCAAGCCCGATGCCGTGGCAAAGAATGTCATCGGCGACATCATTCGCCGCTTTGAGGAGAACGGACTTTCGGTCATTGCCGCGCGCATGCTTCATCTTTCCGCAGAGGAAGCTGGACGGTTCTATGCCGTTCACAAGGAACGCCCCTTTTACAAGGATCTTTGCGCCTACATGAGCTCGGGTCCGATCCTGGCCATGGTGCTCGAGGGGCAGAATGCGGTTGCGCTCAACCGTCAGTTGATGGGTGCCACTGATCCCAAACAGGCCGAACCGGGCACGATTCGTGCCGATCATGCCGAATCGATTGAGGCCAATGCCGTGCATGGCTCGGATTCCCTGGAGAATGCAGAGACCGAGATCGCCTTTTTCTTCAGTGATCTGGATCTTCACAGTCGTCGCTGACCGGCTCATAGGCAGATGAACGAAAAGAAAACGGGCGGGTCATCGGCTGCCAAACCGCTTTCAGAGCAAATGACCGTGCGCAGGGAGAAGCTTGCGCGAATGCGGGAGCAGGGATTTGATTATCCAAATAGCTGGCGCAGCACCCATTCGGCTGCCGATTTGCATGAGCGTTTTGCGTCCATGGATGCCGAATCTTTGGAATCCGCGAACTTCGAGGTGGCTGTGGCCGGTCGCATCATGGCCCATCGCGTTATGGGCAAGGCCAGCTTCATGCATATCCAGGATGAATCCGGGCGCATCCAACTGTTTCTGAACCGTGATGTGCTGGGGGCCGAGGTCTACAATCCGACGAAGAAATGGGATCTAGGGGACATCATCGGCGCGCGAGGCACGATGTTCAGGACGCGAACGGGAGAGCTCTCGATCCGGGTGACCCATGTCGAGATGATCACCAAATGCCTCAGGCCCCTACCGGAAAAGTGGCACGGACTCAGCGACAAGGAATTGCGTTATCGCCAGCGTTATGTTGACTTGATCGTATCCGAGGAATCGCGCCGGATCTTCCGCATGCGGTCACAGATCGTGCGCTTGCTGCGCTCTGCACTGGAGGCAAAGGGGTTCATGGAGGTTGAGACCCCGATGCTCCAGTTGCAGGCCGGCGGCGCTGCCGCCCGCCCGTTCATCACGCATCACAATGCGCTGGATGTCGATTTATACCTGCGGATCGCGCCGGAGCTGTACTTGAAGCGCCTGCTGGTTGGTGGCTTTGAACGCGTTTTTGAAATCAACAGGAATTTCCGCAATGAAGGTCTGGATGCTACGCATAACCCGGAGTTCACAATGGTGGAATTCTACCAGGCCTATGCAGATGTGAACGATGCCATGGATCGCACCGAAGAGCTGATCAGGGAGATCGCTAAGGGGCTTGGCGTACAACAGCTTGAATGGGAAGGCGTTACGGTGCATCTCGATCAGCCGTTTCGACGCATCAGGCTTGACGAGGCCGTGTTCGCAAAGCGTCCGGACCTTGAAGGCCATGCCCATGACAAGGCCTTGCTGGCCACGGCCTGCCTTCAGGAGATTCCGGATTTCAAGCCTCTGATCACCTGGAAGGCAGGGCATTATCTGGCAGCCCTGTTTGAGCATCTGTGCGAAGAGGAGCTCAAGCAGCCGACGTTTGTGACCCATTATCCCGTGGATGTTTCGCCGCTTGCAAGGCGGAACCGGGAAGATCCGCTGGTGACGGATCGTTTTGAGCTGTTCATTGCCGGCCGGGAAATGGCCAACGGATTTTCGGAGCTCAATGATCCTGAAGATCAACGCGAAAGGTTCGAAAAGCAGCAGCAGGCCAGGGCTGCCGGTGACATGGAAGCGGCGCCGATCGATGAGGATTTCATTCGCGCGCTGGAATACGGCATGCCGCCTGCAGCCGGCGTCGGCATCGGCGTGGATCGCCTGGTTATGATGTTTACCGGACAACATTCCATTCGCGATGTGCTGCTGTTTCCACACATGAGGCCTGAGACTGTAGATTGATGCTGGCCTGCTGAGGGAGGAGAAGCCATGCACGCTGAACAATTCATGAATGCCCAGGTGCATGTAGCCCACGCTGATGAGTTAGTGCGGGATGTGCTGGCACGTATGCGTGTTGAGCATCTGCGCATGCTGCCCGTACTCGATGATGATCATCGCATCGTCGGTGTGTTGTCCACCTTTACGGTGATGGAAAAGATCATGCCCCGGTATATCGTGGATGGCGATCTTGCCTCGGCATCTTATGCGCCGGACATTGGAGTCTTGAGTGCCCATTACCATGAGATCGCCGCCAAGCCCGTGGGCGAGGTCATGGATGAACATCCGTTGATGGTGCGGCCCGAGGACTCCTTGTTCTCGGTGGCTGCGGCTCTAATCCAGTATGGCAAGCACGAGTTTGCGCTGGTCGCCGACCAAAATGCTCGACTGCTGGGTATCATCGCAGCAGGAGACATCCTAAATGTGCTCAGCGATGCCAGCGGCGAGGCGCGAGATGCATGAGGGAACAACAAGCCACGCCGTGATGTTCGGCCTGGATCCGTTGTGGGTGGCCGTGACATTGCTGCTCGTTGTCTATGCCGTGGTCATGCTCGAAAAGTTCAACCGTGCCGTGCTGTCCATTCTTGGGGCCGGGATGATGATCCTTTCCGGTGTGCTTACACAGGCACAGGCCGTGGCGGGCATTGACTTCAACACAATCGGCCTGCTTACCGGCATGATGATCATTGTGGCCATTAGCCAGAAGACGGGCGTTTTCCAGTATGTGGCTATCTGGTCTGCCAAGCTTGTTCGTGGGCACCCCATTGGCGTCATCTTCATGCTGTCATCGGTGACGGCGCTTTTTTCTGCCTTTCTGGACAACGTGACTACGGTGTTGCTCATTGCACCAGTGACGCTGCTGATTACGGATGCCTTGGGTGTTCGACCCTATCCCTATCTGTTTGCTGAGATCCTTGCCTCGAACATCGGTGGCACGGCCACGTTGATCGGTGATCCGCCCAACATCATGATCGGTTCGCAGGCGCACCTGAGCTTTTACGACTTCCTTGTCAATCTGACGCCCGTCATTCCCGTGATCTTTGCATGCACCATGTTGCTTGTCTGGTGGATGTTTCGAACGGATTTGGTGGCCAGCGAGGAAAAGCGCCAATTGATCATGGCCTTCAATGAGCGTGATGCCATCAAGGATGTCGTGCTGCTAAAAAAAAGCCTTTTCGTGCTATTCGCGGTGATCGGCGGCTTTACGGTAGCTCATCATCTGCATCTGGAGCCCGCAACGATTGCGATGTTTGGTGCGGCCTTGTTGTTGCTGCTCCAGACATGGGGACTCCCCCTGCAGGAAAAGGATCATGCCTTTGAAGGTGTCATGTCCGAGGTGGAATGGACCACGATCTTCTTCTTCGTCGGATTGTTCATCATTGTGACAGGGGTCGAGCATACAGGGGCGATTGCCTGGTTGGCCGGTAAGACCCTGGGGCTGACCGGCGGGGACTTCAATGCGACGGCTGCAGCCATCCTCTGGATTTCGGCCATTGCTTCGGCCGTGATCGACAATATTCCTTTCGTGGCGACGATGATTCCCATGATTGAGAACATGGCCCCAAGTTTCGGCGGTGAGATGCAGATCCAACCTTTGTGGTGGGCCTTGGCCTTGGGTGCATGTCTCGGGGGCAATGGCTCACTGATCGGCGCATCAGCCAACCTGATCGTTGCAGGTTTTGCGCAGCGCGCAGGCCATCCGATTGCCTTTCTGACCTTTACCAAGCATGCCTTCGGCCTGATGCTGTTGTCTGTTGCACTGGCGCATGCTTATCTTTATGTACGATATCTGTACTGACCGGGCGAGCTGGCTGCATGGCCCTTTTTAGCCCTTATGAAATCATGCTGGCCCGGCGTTATCTTCGTTCACGCCGTGATGAGCGTTTCGTATCCATTGTCGGTTGGAGTTCGGCTGTTGGGATTGCGATCGGCGTGATGACCCTGATCGTCGTTCTCTCGGTTATGAATGGAGCGGCAGTTGAGATCCGGGACAAGATCCTTGGTTTCTCGGCACATGTGGATGTGCAGGGGCCAGCCGACCGGATACAGCCATGGCGGGACTGGCTGCAGACCATTCGTGGCGTTCCCGGTGTGTCACGTGCCGTACCATATGTGCAGACCCAGGTTTTGCTAACCCATGGTGGACTGGCACGTGGGGCGTTGCTCAAGGGAGTTGAGCCGTCCCTGGAGGAAGATCTTGCCGCTCACATCATTGACGGTCGTTTTTTGTCCGACAAGGGGCATGCCTTCGAGATTGTCATCGGCAAGGACTTGGCGCGAAAAATGGGGGTTTCCGTCCACGATCACATCCAGCTGATGACACCTGTGTCTGGCGTAGGCCCCGGCGGTTCGATGCCGCGCATGCGTGCGTTTACGGTTGTGGGGATTTTCGACTCCGGATTCTATGAATACGACGTTGGTTGGGTGATGAGTACGTTGCAGGCTGTCCAGCGACTGAACAGGCTTGGCGATGCGGTCTCGGGGATCGAGGTGTTTGTCGATGATCGTGAGCGTGCCTCTGAGATTGCCGGTTTGATCCGCCAGCAGCTGCCAGCTGGTAGCTGGGTCATGGACTGGCAGCACCGGCATCAGTCCTTCTTCCGTGCGCTGAAAACCGAACGGTTGGCCATGGGCATCATCCTTTCATTGATTGTTCTGGTGGCGGTATTCAACATGATTTCTTCATTGGTCATGGTGGTCATGGAGCGCCGAAAGGAGATTGCGGTTCTGAAAACCATAGGCGTAACCCATGCCTCAGTCATGCGCATTTTCATGCTCATGGGGGGATTGCTCAGCGGCATGGGCACAATGATCGGGGCGTTGCTGGGACTGCTTCTGGCCTGGAAGCTGGATGTCCTGTTATTGGCCATTGAACGCTTGACCGGCATCCGTTTTCTCTCCAGCGATGTCTATTTCATCGATCACGTGCCGTCGGTCATCGAGCCCGAATATGTCATTATTGTCATACTCACAAGTCTGGTCATGGGTTTGGCTGCAACCTTCTATCCAGCCTGGCGTGCCGCGCATGTTCCACCGGCTGATGCCCTGAGGTACGAGTGATGTTGAAGGTCCGGAATCTAAGCAAATCCTTCGTGTCCCCATCAGGAGGGCGTCTGGTGGTGCTGAAGGATGTCGGTTTCACGCTGGCTGCCGGAGAGTTTCTCGCCATAGTTGGTGAATCGGGTAGTGGAAAGAGCACGATGCTACAGACGATCGGCACCCTTGAACCCGCCGACGGGGGATCGGTCGAACTGGACGGGGAAAGTCTGTTCGAGTTGTCGCCCACCCGTCAGGCTTGGGTGCGTAATCGCAAGATTGGCTTTGTCTACCAGGCTCATCATTTGATTCCGGAACTGGATGCCCTGGAGAATGTCATGCTTCCGCTGCTGGTGCGCGGTGATGACCGGCAGTTAGCACGGCGAAGGGCCGAGGAGCTTCTGGGGCGACTGCATCTTGGACATCGCACGGGGCATGTGCCAGCCAGGTTGTCCGGAGGTGAGGCCCAGCGTGTTGCGGTGGCGCGGGCACTGGCTGTCAAACCATGTCTTGTGTTGGCTGATGAACCGACCGGCAACCTTGACGAGAGCACGGCGGAGGAGGTGTTTGCGTTGTTCAGGGAGGCATGTGGCAAGGAGGGCGCTGCGGTCGTCATGGTCACGCATAGCACGAGGCTTGCTCATCGCTGCGACAGAATGCTCCGTCTCCAACACGGGAAGCTTACTGAAGTTTTTGACAAGCCCTAGGCTTATGCTAATCTAAACAGGCAAAAAGAGGTCGATTGTCGGCTGTGTGTTGCTAGGGGTGGACGCCGTGACGAAAATGGAAATTGCGAACTTGGTTCATGAACGGGTTGGGTTGTCAAAAAAGGAATCGGCCGAATTGGTCGATGACATCCTTGAGTGTATTCGAAGCTCGCTTGCTTCACATGAAAACGTGAAGCTTTCGGGATTTGGCCATTTCAGGATCCGGCACAAGCATGAGCGCCGGGGGCGCAACCCCAAGACCGGCCAGGAAATCATGATCACGCCTCGCAGTGTTGTGACCTTCAGGGCCAGTCCATTGCTTAAGGCGAAATTGAATCAAGGGGATGAATCCTGATGGCTTCGGTGCCCACGGGTGCGCGTAAGAGTTTTCAGATGCCTCAGCTTCCAGACAAGCTGTTCTTTTCTATTCGGGAAGTCAGCGACATCTGTGGGGTAGAACCGCATGTTCTGAGGTACTGGGAAAGCGAGTTCTCATGTATCAACCCGGTAAAGAAGAGTGGCAACCGGCGCTATTATCGCAAACGCGATGTGGAAGCAATCATGCAGGTCAAGCATCTTCTCTATGAGCGCAATTTCACCATTCGCGGTGCGCGCAAGGTCTTGATGAGCAATCGTCTGGACGAGTTCCTGGAGCAGCCCGATGCCCGGACAAAGCTGATTCAATTGCGCCAGCAGCTTGCCGACGTGCTTGCCAAGCTGGGCGACTGATCCATAGACTTCGTGTTCCAGCTTTTCTAGCATTCGCGAATGATTCGGGGCGTAGCGCAGCCTGGTAGCGCACCAGACTGGGGGTCTGGTGGTCGGAGGTTCGAATCCTCTCGTCCCGACCATTTATCGATGGCCATCCCGGAGCAGTGATGCACCAGGATGGCCATTTTTATGAGCGCGCTAGGCGGCGGATGATTGCCCAGCAACTGCTGGCGCGGGGCATCGATGATCCGCGCGTTCTGGAAGCCATGGCCGCGGTTCCGCGCCATCTCTTTGTCGATCCACCGCTCAGTCGCAGGGCTTATCAGGATTCAGCCCTACCCATCGGCGAGGGTCAGACCATATCCCAGCCCTATATGGTTGCGCGCATGACCCAACTGCTTGGCCTGCGTGGTCACGAGAAGGTGCTTGAGA
Organism: Zetaproteobacteria bacterium; assembly: GCA_003695905.1. Lineage (GTDB taxonomy): Bacteria > Pseudomonadota > Zetaproteobacteria > Mariprofundales > Mariprofundaceae > J005. Next base: position 9,065 of record RFGS01000073.1, read on the forward strand.
TTGGCACGGGCTGCGGCTATCAGACGGCCGTTCTTTCATGTCTGTGCAGGCGCGTCTACAGTATTGAACGCATTCCGAGCTTGCATGAAAAGGCTCGGCGCAATCTGCGTCATGCGCGGTGTGCCGCCAATGTTATGCTCAAGTGCGGAGATGGCTTGCTGGGATGGCCGGACTATGCGCCCTTTGATGCCATTATCGTTACTGCAGGTGGATTTGCGTCCAATGCGTGGGCGCAACAGTTAAGCATTGGTGGCGTAATCGTCATGCCCGAAGGGAATGGAGGTGCCCATCGGCTGGTTCGGCGCAGGAAGCGTGCCGATGGTCGCTTTGACGAGGAATACCTGGATGACTGTACATTTGTTCCTCTGCTGGAAGGGGTAGGCCATCGCTGAGTTCTCCGATTTACACCGGCGTTCGTATTCCGGTCTTGGCTGGCTGAGGCGTTGCTATCACTGGACGCTTGGGTGGGCGGATCATCCCCAGGCAGGCTGGGCCCTGTTTGGCATTGCGCTCATCGAGGCAAGCGTCTTTCCGATTCCGCCGGATGTGCTGCTGATTGCGTTGGCTTTGGGCCGCCCAGATCTCTCCATTCGCTTTGCGTCGCTTGCAACTGCCGGTTCCGTGACTGGGGCCATCGTCGGCTACCTTATCGGCAGGCTGATGTTTGCAAGCGTTGCTGAGCCCCTGCTGGATTTTTATGGCGCCATGGAGCAATTCAAGCATACCCAGGAGCTGTTCAGCCGCTGGGGTGTGGCACTGGTGCTGATTGCGGGGTTTTCTCCGATTCCGTTCAAGGTGATCACGATCGCATCTGGCGCCTTCGGTCTCTTCTTTCCGTCATTCTTGCTGTCAGCTTTGCTTTCCCGTGGCGCGCGTTTCTATCTTGAGGGTGTGCTGCTGAGGTGGGGCGGCGATCGCATGAGGCGCTTTGTCGAACGCCATTTCGAGTGGATGACGTTGCTTGTCGTCATTCTCGTGATCTCGGGTTTTGTCGCATTATGGCTTTGGCGCTGAGGGCTTGCTTGCTGTTCGTGCTTTTGCTGGCGGCTTCCTGCCACCGCACGCCTGTACCCGATATGTCTTCGCGAAGTGCCATTCCCCATGCTTCCGTGTACACGGTCAGGCAGGGGGACACACTTTACAGTATCGGCAAGCGATTCGGAATGGATTATCATGCACTTGCCCGGCGAAATCACATCCGGTACCCATACACAATTTATGTCGGGCAACAATTGGTTCTTTGGGGTGTTGCGGCACCGCCCCGCCAGCTGCCAGGCATTCATCGCCCGTCAAGTCGCACGGGAAGTCGACATGCAGTCAACCGACAGAAGGCCACGTTGGGTGGCGTGCGTTTCATATGGCCTGTCAAGGGCAAGGTCAGCAGCGGGTTCGGCAAACGAGGCTCCCGCACCCACGATGGCATTGACATAGTGGCCAAGGAGGGAACCCCTGTGGTTGCAGCAGCCGATGGCGTGGTTGTCTATGCTGATCAGCGGCTGAGAGGTTATGGCAAGATGGTCATTCTGCGTCACGCGGGAAACTTCTTTACTGCGTATGCTCATAACCAGCGGCTCCTTGCCTACAAGGGACAAAAGGTCAAGCGCGGGGTGATCATTGCCCGCGTTGGCCATACCGGCCGGGCCAGCGGACCTCATCTTCATTTTGAGGTCCGCCGCGGCACCACGCCCGTCGATCCGCTTGCCTATTTGCCGAAGCGGTGAGATATTGCCCTCATGCACGTACAGGGGAGCACTGATGTCCAGGCGGATTAGTTCGGATCCGGTCACCCTCTACATGCGCGAGGTTTCACAGCATGAGCTGCTGACAGCAGAGGAAGAGGTGGCATTGTCCAAGCGGATTGCCGCAGGCGACATGGAAGCGCGTGAAAAGATGATCAATGCGAACTTGCGCCTGGTGGTCAAGATTGCGCGGCGTTACATGTACCGCGGTGTACAGCTGGCTGATCTCATTGAGGAGGGCAACCTTGGACTGATTCATGCCGTAGAGAAGTTTGACCATGCCCATGGCTGCCGCTTTTCGACCTACGCGACCTGGTGGATTCGGCAGGCCGTGGAGCGAGCGGTCATGAATCAAGCCCGCACCATCCGCTTGCCCGTGCATGTTGGTAAGGAGCTCAATACGCTGATGTATCATGCCGGTCGTCTGCGTGCCCAATTGCATCGGGAACCGACGGAAAGGGAACTGGCCGAGGCTTCCGGATTCAGCCAGGAACGCGTACGCACTCTGCTGTCGGCTGCCCTACCCACGGACAGCGCTGATGATGCCCTGCAAGACGATGGGGATTTTACGCTCTATGATGTCGTAGAGGATGAACAGGGCATAGCTCCCGAAGAGGAGCTTGGACATGAGCGCAGAAGGCGCCTGGTTCGCCTGTGGCTTGACGAGCTTTCCCCCAAGGAGAGGGAGGTGGTGCGTCTGCGGTTTGGGCTTGGTGATGTCCATGAGCCATGGACCCTGGAGGCCATCGGCGAACACTTGGGAGTCACACGGGAGCGCATTCGGCAGATACAGATGGCCGCGCTGAAGAAATTGCGGGCTGTGGCCGAAAGGGAAAAGGTAGGTGTGGAGGAAATATTGTGACTGCAAAACCGGCAATCAATCTGCTTGATTATATCCGTGAAATCCCGGATTTTCCGAAGCCGGGCGTCCGCTTCAGGGACGTGACCCCATTGCTGGCCAATGGGGATGCCTTTGGAGCAGCCGTCTCGCAAATGGGCTGTTTTATCAGCTCCGATGTGGATGCCATTGTGGGCATTGAGTCGCGCGGCTTTATTTTCGGGGCGGCCCTGGCCGTGCAGATGGATCTTGGTTTTGTGCCGGTGCGTAAGCCGGGCAAGCTGCCTGCCGCTGTCCATGCCGTGGAGTATGAACTTGAATACGGTGTGGACATGCTGGAGATCCACCGCGATGCACTTGCCCCTGGCCACAGGGTGGCGGTTGTCGATGATTTGTTGGCGACCGGCGGCACCGCCTCTTCGGCCGTGGAGCTCGTGCGGGCTCTGGGCGCTGAAGTGAGCGAATGCGTTTTTCTCATTGAGCTCGATGGTCTGCATGGTCGGCAGAAGCTTGTCGACGTGCCCGTACATAGCGTCGTTCATTACGAAGGCTAACTTGCCGGTGACGGCCAGCTCCGGGCGCGCTATGATCCCGTGCCCAAGTAGCGCCCTCGTAGCTCAGCTGGATAGAGCGACCGCCTCCTAAGCGGTAGGTCACAGGTTCAAATCCTGTCGAGGGCACCATATTTTTGCCAAGGATGCA
>RFGS01000009.1 GCA_003695905.1 Zetaproteobacteria bacterium
AAAGCTCACCGTGTTGTCCTTGCTCACCACCCGCTCGTGCTTCTCGCACAGGATGTTGTCCAGATCACCACCGAACCAAGCCACAAACGCGCTGCCCTCAACCTCAGCCTCAACCGCAAACTCCTCATTGAACGCCGGCATGTAATGCTCGGCCAGATAGCCGTTCGCCTCTTCCATCGTCGTAATGCCCGCCGCGGCCAGCTCCCTGGGCAGACGCTCCTGATGCGTGGCAAACATCCGCTCGCAGCGGCCACGCCCCTCCAACAGCAGCCCTCAAACCCGGACAACTCTCGTGCTGCTACTCAAGACAAGTTATGTGTTACTGACAGCTTTTCCATTGCATCGAATGAATTTGGCTTCATGATTCACTCATGAGCGTGGATCGACCCCTGGAGCGAAAGACCATCCTGATCACAAGGGAGCGTCAGCAGCAACTAGCTGTTGCCAAGAAGGTCCGCGCCAGGGGAGGAATACCCTTGGCCTTCCCCTGTCTCGAACTCGAGCCCAAGCTGGACAACATCAAGAAAGCCATCGCGACCCTCCGGCAGGGCGACCATGTCATTTTCACAAGCAGCAATGGAGTTCACTGCTTCTCGCGCGCCTGCGAAAGACTGCCCGCCGAGGTCCTCGAAGGCATGCATGTCTGTGCTGTCGGCAGTCAGACAGCCAAGGCGCTACGCGAGATCGGCATCGAATCATCGATCGTCGGCGATCCGCCCTCGCAGAAAGGACTGATCCACGCCTTCGAGCAGGCAGGCATTCCCCATCGGGCTTTTTTCTTCCGGGCTGAAAAAGGCTCAGACCAGCTTGTCCGTTTCCTGCGCGAACATGGCTGTGAAACGCACCTTGTCGTGGCCTATCGCATGCGGTGCCCAACCTCCGATGCCAGCCACATCGTGGAGATGATCAAGAGAGGCGAGATCGATGCTGTGCTGCTTGGGAGTGCGCTGACCGTCCATCATTATGCCCATCGCATTGGTCATCCTGAACTGGCCAGCCGTCCCGTGTTGGTCGTCATCAGTGAACAGGCGGCAGAACAGGCCAAGCGTGACGGACTGCACGTGCAGGTTGTCGCCAAAACTGCTAGTTTCGACGCCATGCTGGACGCGCTTGAACATTACTTTGCACAACAGGAGCGAGAAGACCATGACACTGCCTGAATTGATCATCCGTCCGCGCCGCCTGCGAAAGACTGCCACGATACGGTCTATGGTGCGGGAAACCAGCCTGAGCGTCAGCGATCTGATTTATCCTGTCTTTGTCGATGAATCCATCGATGCCGCGGTTCCCGTGGCCAGTATGCCGGGCGTATCCCGAATCCCGTTGTTGGACGTAGGCAGGGTCGCACGTGAAGCACACGCCTTGGGCATTCCGGGTATCATTCTGTTCGGCATACCCAAACACAAGGATGCGGTGGGCTCCTCCGGCTGGGCCGCCGACGGCATCGTGCAGCGCGCCATCAGCGAAGCAAAAGAGGCCTGCCCCGATCTCTGCGTCATTGCCGACACCTGCTTCTGTGAATACACAGATCACGGGCACTGCGGCGTCCTTGACGGTCATGAAGTGCTCAACGATGCCACGCTGGTCAACCTGCAGCGGGAAGCTGTCTCCTACGCGCAAGCCGGTGTCGACATGGTCGCGCCCTCGGGCATGATGGATGGCATGATTGCAGCTATCCGAAGCGCGCTCGATGAGGCTGGTTTTCACGATCTGCCGATCATGTCCTATGCCGTCAAATATGCCTCGGCCTATTTTGGGCCCTTTCGCGACGCCGCTGACTCTGCACCAGCCTTTGGTGACCGGGCAAGCTATCAGATGGATCCGGCCAACCGACGCGAGGCCCTCAAGGAGGCCCTCCTGGATGTAAACGAAGGTGCGGACTTGCTGATGGTCAAGCCGGCGCTGGCCTATATGGACATCATTCGCGAAGTCAGGAATGAAACCAACCTTCCACTGGCTGTCTACAATGTCTCCGGTGAATATGCGATGATCAAGGCGGCTGCGGCGAATGGATGGATTGATGAACGGCGCGTGGTCATGGAAACCATGCTCTCATTCAAACGTGCCGGGGCCAATCTGATTCTGACCTATCATGCCCTTGATGTCGCACGCTGGCTGGGGCAAGCCGATCAATGAACGACAAGGCGGAAGCCAACTCCAGACAGGAAACGGCGGAAAAGGAAGCACCCTCCCCGTCAACGAACCAGGGCTCGAATAAGAGGCGTACATGGCCATTTTTGCTGTTGCTGCTGGTGCTTGCCGCTGCCGCAGGTTTGCTCAGCTATCGCCAGCTGCATCCCGGCATGCCTTCCCTCCCCCCACCGTCATTGCCCGTTGAGACGACTCCGGACAAAGCGCCACCGGCTCAGCCTTCCCGCCCCAATCAAGCGGAACATTCAACAACCGTGTCCGATCAGCAAGCTGAACACAAACCGGGCAGTCCTCCTGTCGCAACAGCCACGCAGCATGATATGGCCAGTCCAATAAGCCCTGAAGCGGCAAGGGCCATGATGCAGACCATGGATGCGTTGCGTGCCCAAATTGCAGCCCTGCAGCAACAACTGGGTGAGATGCAGCAAAACATGCTCCGCCAACAACGCATGCTCCTGAATCTCAGATTGCGCTGGATTGCCGAGCCATCCAGCCGATTCCCGGATATGGCCATGGCTTGGCAGGAAATCGCACTGCTACCCATGCTCGATGAGGAAAAACGAACCGTCGCCGAAAAGATGCACACGCTGGCTGAACAGGACAGCATGGCACTGATGCAACTGCGCAAAAACCTCGCACACCTGGCCGAACAATTGGCCGTTCCCGTTTACGAAGATGTGCTCCCCAAACCTGAACATCCCTGGCTCGCATGGATCGTAGGCCAGTTCCATCTGCGCAAGGCCCCGGATACAGACCTGCTGGAGCGATCAAGACTGCGCGAGGACATCCTGGGCATCCAAAGACAACTGATGGCTGAGCAATGGCCCGAGCAGGAACACTGGCAACGCATCCGCGCGCGGCTTGTGCTGCTAGAAAGCAGCAAGCATGTCGCATTTCCGGAGAATTTTGATGTGTTCAGGCAGCATAAGAACCGGATGCGTCTAACCGCACAACAATGGATGGCTGGAGGCTCATGATGCCGATCATGCTGTGGCTCTTGCTGGGGCTGGCTGCAACGGTCATGTTGACCCTGTTCCCCGAGGTTTCATCCCAGATGCTGCGCATTGAAGCCTTTGGCTGGGTTTTTGAAACCCGCCAGGGAAGCTTTGTCATTGCGCTGATCGTGCTGTTACTCGTTGCCCATATTCTTGCCTGGCTGCTGCGCGCAGTCATTCATGGCCCCGGACAGGCCTGGCGTTCGTTGAATCTGAGCAGCAAAAAGCGCGAAGAAAAACGCCTCCAGCAGGCCCTGGCAGACTTCATCAACATGCAAAATGACTGTGGGCGCAAGAGCCTACAGCGCAAATGGCGCATTCTCCCGCACTGGCTTGCCGAATTGCTGGCCACGCTACCTGTCCCTCCTCATGAGCAACGTTTGAAACAAGAGGGAGACTCTTCGCTGCGCATCGCGCTGGCTGCGCGCATCGCGAGTGAACCCGGAGCTGATCCGAAGCCAGACCTCGCTTTGAGGAAAGTGCTTGTACAGGCCTGGAGCAAGGCCTACCCGAAATCGCCACTAGCCCGATTGAGAATGGCCGAAACCCTGCAGGACGAGGGTTCATGGCGCCAGGCCGTGGACATCTGGGAGCTGCTACAGCGCGAAAAACACCTCTCAAAGGAAGCAGCCGCCCTTCGCCTCGTTCCCGCCTATCGAAAACTAGCTGATGTTGAACCGGAGAAACGGGCCATGTGGCTGCAGAAGGCTCATGCGTTGTCACCGGCCGATGAGCAACTGGCGCTCGAACTAGGCCGGGCATGGCTTGATGAGGGGAAAAAGGCTCAGGCCACCAAGCTGTGGATGCGTTTCATTGAAAAACATGCCAGCCTGCAAGTGGCTGCTGCCCTGCTTGATGAATGGCGCACCGAGGCCCTTGCTCATTACAAGCATCTTGAACGCATCCAAAGCAGGGACGCCAACGCAGCCGTGTTGTGGTTGAAGGCTGAACTGGCACAGGCAGCTGGGCTGGACGGACTGGCCGATGAACACATCAACATGCTGATCCAACGCCATGGATGCAGGGAGGGCTGGCAAAGCCTTGCGCGCTGGCAGATGCAAAAAGGCGATTTTCGTCAGGCCTGCGAAAGCTTCAGTAAGGCGATGGAAACGCTTACGGAGACTGGACATCGTGAGCAACAGCAGCTATAAATGGGATATGAACGGCTCTCTTGAGCCGTTGGCGGCCGCCGACGGGCGGCCGTCTTATTTGCGACCGAATACGTGCATGTCCTAGACTGGCAGGTGCTGCCCGCCCCACAGGAGCGACGGGCAACAACCTTCGATTACGTGCATCAATATGCCTCAGCAGCCAAACACAGACTGGAGTTGACGGAGTCCGGCTTTGCCATCCGTTTCGAGGGCCGCATCCATGTCTATCGAAATCAATGCCCGCATGCCGGCAGCCCCCTCGACTGGCAACCCGGTCAATTCTTTGATGAAGATGGGCAGCAGCTCGTCTGCCATACGCATGGTGCCAGGTTTCACCCCGCCACGGGAGCATACCTTAGCGGCCCCTCATGCCCGCATGGACTCGCTCGTCTGCCGTTCACCCTGGATGGGGATCTGCTCCGGGTGCCGGCAAGGATTGCTGGGGTTCAGTAGGGAATCAATCGACCATCAAAGGCGACAAAAGCACCCGGCTCATAATCACGCGCCTGGGCGATGACCTCGGCCATGCCCGCAACCGAACTCTGAACATCGATAAGCCCTTGATGAGCCGTCATGTCTGTGCGAACCCAACCGGGGTGCAATGTAATGACATGAACACCCCGCGGGGCGAGATCGATAGCCATGGACTTGGACACCATGACCAGTGCCGCCTTGGCAGCCCGATACGCGTAGGTCCCCCCGCTGGTATTGTCAGCCACTGAGCCCATCTTAGAACTGACGTTCGCAATGACCGAACCTGCTGTGAAGCGATCAAGCAGATGCTGAACCACCCGCAGCGGACCGACGCAATCAACATTGAACACCTCCAGCATGACATCTGCCCGCACACGTTCCAGTGACTGCTCATCCTTGGGCGGACCATAGATACCAGCATTATTGATGAGCAGATCAACAGCGTTGGGCAAATCCCCGACAGGCCCATCATCACGGGCAACGTCCCAGCGAACTCTGTGCAGGGTCCTTTTATCGATGCCAGAAAGCGCACCGGCATCGCTACGGTAGCACGCCCAAACCTCGGCTCCGCGATTCAGATATTGCTTGACAAAGCCAAGGCCAAGTCCTCGATTGGCACCGGTGATCACGACATTCATCAAGCACCTCCCAAATCGATCGCTGCATGCACTCTCTTTGCGGACCGGGCCCAACGCAATAGCTCAGCATGCACCAGCAAATGGTGTAGGGTTGCAGCATGAGTGCCTGGCAAGATCAACGCTCACTGTTGCAGCACCTACTGGGGCGTCCAGCCGACCGCCTTCTGCTTGCCCTGGTGCTGGCAGGAACCATCACCCTGTGGCTGATCCTGCATGCCTTTCTCGCCGATGAGCGCCCCCAGGTCGAGATCTATCACCATGAACAGCTTCTGGCCATCTATCCCATGCCCGAAGGAGGTCGGGAAACACGCTTCGTCGCGAACGGCGATCTTGGGCCAAC
>RFGS01000074.1 GCA_003695905.1 Zetaproteobacteria bacterium
CTCCGGAGGAAACAGAGCATTCCAACCCAATAAAACCAACAGGGACAACACAATGGCCAGAATCATATTCCGTTGTTCCATGGCTTATCTCTCCTTCAAACGGGCAGGCGCATCAACGAACCGGATCATATCCACCATGAGCGAACGGATGGCAGCGCAGTAGTCGTCTGATACTCATCCATCCGCCCTTGAGCGCACCGTATTTCTTGATTGCCTCAAGGGCATATGCCGAACAGGTGGGATGAAACCTGCAGCGGGGCGGAAGAATCGGTGAAACAAGCAACTGATACAAGTAAATTAATCGAATCAAGAGCCAGCGCACGGATCAAACACCTCTAAGACGATCGCTCAGTCGCGAAAAAAGAACGTCGAGATCATGGATAAAATCTGATTGGATATCGGCATGTCTTCTTGGGAAAATCAAGATATCACAAGCCGGAAGCTCATGCTGCCGAAGACGAAATTGCTCTCGAATAAGCCTTTTAAGACGATTCCGTGCGACAGCGGAGCCAAATTTCCTGGAAACAGCCATACCCAGCCTGGGAAAGCCCACGTTATTTTTCCGATACACGAGAACGAGCAACCGGCCCTGTATGCGATGGCCGGATCGCAAGGCTGAAAAATCCTCCTTGCGTCTTAACCGCCGGGAAACAGGAAAAGAATGTTTCAGACAGAAAGGCGCTTACGCCCTTTTGCACGGCGACGGTTGATAATAGCCCTTCCCGAACGAGTAGCCATCCGGGCTCGGAACCCGTGCCGACGAGCACGACGAATTCGGCTTGGATTATAGGTAAAGCTCATCGTTTCTCTCCTTCACCTTTAAGGGGTCGCGCATGATAATTCGATGCCGGACGCTGTCAAGAACAGCATAACTTCAGCAAAGGGGTGGAAGCAGGAAGGTCAACGTGCAATCATTCTCGGTTATGGTCAACACGAGAAGCAACAAATGGGAGAGGATTCGTCAGGAACTGATGAATCGGATCCCTACCTCAAGATTTGATGCCTGGTTTCAGCCCGTTCATACTGAGGAAAACGAGTTTACGCTGACCATCAAGGCAGCAAACCGTTTCTTCGTCGACGGACTTCGCAGCCAGTATGAACCCCTGATTCTTGAAATCGCCCGACAACTGTTCGGCGTGGACATGAACGTGCGCTTCGAGGTTGATCCAAACCTGGAACTTGCAGATGCACCACGCGAAAAACAGTCATCCAGCCCATCCCTGGTGGATGGATACATCGATCCTCGCTTCACCTTCGAGAACTTCGTCGTTGGTTCAGGCAACGAATTCTGCTATGCAGCAAGTCGTGCTGTCGCGGAACGACCAGGTGAAATCTACAATCCCCTCTACATCTATGGTGGGGTTGGACTGGGAAAAACCCACCTCATTCAGGCCGTGGCCAACGAGCTAATTGGAAACAATCATACGCGCATCGCCTACAGGACCGGTGAATCTTTCACCAACGAGCTGATCCAGGCCATACGAAACAACAGTACCGATGATTTCAGAAACCAGTACCGCAGGGTGGATGTGCTCATCATCGATGACATCCAGTTCATCGCCGGAAAGGAACGAACCCAGGAAGAATTCTTTCACACCTTCAATGCGCTCCATGAAGTCAAAAAGCAGATTATTCTGACCTCTGATCGCAGCCCGAGAGAGTTGACCAATCTCATGGAAAGACTGCGGTCGAGATTCAACTGGGGGCTTGTTGCGGATATTCAGCCGCCCGATCTTGAAACACGCCTGGCTATCCTGGAAAGCAAGGCGGATCTAGCTGGCATCCAACTCGATCAAGACGTCGCCCATCTGCTTGCCAGCCGCATCACGAACAATGTCCGTGAGCTTGAGGGAGCACTGACCCGATTGACGGCCCATGCGACCCTGACCGGCAGACACATCGATCTAGATTTTGCCCGGCGGGTTCTGCGCGACCTTCTCCATGAGGAAATCAAGGTCATTACCATCGAGGATATCCAGAAAAAAGTTGCGGGCTACTACAACATCAATCCCAAGGAAATGCGCTCCAACAAGCGGACCCGGACGGTCGCCTTTCCACGGCAAATTGCGATGTATGCGGCCAAGGAACTGACGCAACAGTCATTGCCCGAAATCGGGGAGGCCTTCGGGGGAAAAGATCACACGACAGTCCTGTATGCCGTGAGAAAAATCGATCGCATGCGACGGGAATCCAGCGATTTCGACGAAGAGATACAGCGGATCCTGTCCATCCTGAAACAATAACATGTCCACAAGGGGTAAAAAGCTTGGGGACAGCATGTGGATAGAAAGACGATCTGAGACGATCCTAATCACATCCGCAGTAATCCACAACTCATCAACAAGATGTCAGGTTGTCGATACACAGCAAGGAGAAGCTTGGACGTCAAGAAAACAAAGGACTTGCACAGCTTGTTCCACTTTTCCACATTCATCTATGACATCGATAAACCATTTTTAGAATAAGAAAGAGGATAGAATATGAAGATAACCCTGCAGAGAAATCCACTCCTTCAAGCCATGCAACGTTGCCAGAGCGTAGTCGAGAAACGGCATACCGTTCCCATTCTGGCCAATGTCCTGTTGGAAGCCGATCAGGGAACGCTTCGCATTACCGCCAATGACATGGAAGTGGGCATTCGAAGCGAGGTTTCTGCCAAAGTCGAACAACAAGGGACTCTGACCGTTTCTGCCCGCAAGCTGTTTGACATACTCCGCAATCTCGATGCTGAGCGAGAAATTCACATCGAGGTGGAAGGAGATTATGTCGCGCTTAGAGCTGGAAGCTTCAAAACCCGACTGGTGACTATGCCGGCAGATGAATTTCCTTCCCTGAAAGAGGACGATGCTCACGCCTCGATCCGACTGACCGGGATTCATCTTGCTGAAATGATTGCGGCGACGAGCTTCGCCATGTCCACGGATGAGACCAGAAAATACCTGACCGGCACACTGTTCGAGCTGAAGAATCAGCAAATGAACCTTGTTGCAACCGATGGACACAGGATGGCGATTGCGGAAATTCCACTGGCTGCGGATATCCCTGAATGCCAGTGCATCGTTCCGAGGAAAGCCGTTCATGAAATCCGCAAGCTTTGCGAAGGCATCGATGAACAGGTGGAGCTGGTGTTCGGCGAACGGCAAATCCGCCTGAATACTGGTTCGGAGCTTTTGGTCAGCAAGATCATTGATGCACGATTTCCCGTTTATCAGGATGTGATTCCCACCAGCAATCCAAACATTGCGCTCATACCACGGCAGGCCTTTGATCAAGCCATCACCCGCACCATGATCGTAGCCAATGAGGTGACCCATGATCTGAGACTATGCTTTGCCGATGACAGGCTGGTGATCAATGCGCACAATAATGACCAGGAGCAGGCCGAGGAACAGGTGTCTGTGGATTACAAGGGACAGGAACTGATCATTGGCTTTAATGGCAGCTATCTTCGCGATGTCCTGAACGTTGTAAGCAGTGAATGGGTTCGCATGGAACTGAAGGATGAGCTTTCTCCTATTCTTATGCATGGCGAGGGGGACACTCGCGCTAGATATGTCATCATGCCGATGAGGATCTGAGGTGAAGGGCACGCCCGTTCTGTTGCAGAAGGTTTGCGTCCAGAACCTACGTTGCCATGAGCATCTGACCTGGAGATGCACTCCCGGTATTAACCTTCTGGTGGGCGAGAACGGTTCAGGCAAGACCACAGTGCTTGAATCCGTCTACATGATGGCTTGGGGAAGGTCCTTCAGGCAGGCGAGGGATCCTTATCTGGTTCGCCATCAAGCTGAACGGTTCAGGATCGTCGGTCAGTGGTATCGGTTCGGCCCGATGACTCTGGAGATCTCAGGGCGTAAGGGGTGTTTTGTCATGCGCCTGCAGGGCCGGGAGGTCGCCAGACGCAAAGAGACGGCCATGGCCTTTCCTGTGATCGTCGATGCACCGCAGGGTCCCAGGCTTGTGGACGGACTTCCCGGCGAGCGACGGCGTTGGCTTTCTGCTCTGATGAGCTTGAAATGGCCTATCTCGGCACAGGTTCACCAGCGCTACCTCCGAGCCATCATGCAGCGTGCCCGCTTGCTCAGGCGGAAAGGGATTGATGCGCAACTGGATGTATGGGAAGAGCAGATCGTTGCTTTGGGTATGGATCTTGATGCATGGCGTTCATCTCTGATCGAGGAAATGAATAAACTTTTGTCCCGTGAATCCCTGCCAGAAGGATTTGTTCAGATTCGGAGTTCAGGAGGTGGCTATCAGCGTGAGAGTTGGGTACGGCGTTTGCGAGACAAGCGGCAGGATGACGCGCGAACAGGCTTGCGCTTCGGCCCGCATGCAGATCGCCTGATTTTCGAGCTGGACGGCAGGGAATTGCGTCAGGCAGGTTCCCGAGGTCAGCAAAAGCTGGCAGGCATAGCCATAAGGATGGCAGAATGCGAGCTTTGGAGAAGGTATCGTGGCCTGATTCCCGTTCTTCTGCTGGATGATGCATGGGAGGCCTTGGATCGAGGGCGGAGACGGCGCCTGATGGACCGACTGTCATCATATGAAGGTCAGGTGCTGATGACCACGCCGAACATGCCCGGGGTTGCGGGTGATGAAGTAAAGATCCAGAACATCGAGGAACTTTGTGAACAGGTTGACAGTTTTGAGCATATGGGGGAAGCAGCATGAATGCTTCAGCTAAGGATCAATATGGCGCGGAGAGCATCAAGGTACTGCGCGGTCTTGATGCTGTCCGGAAACGGCCGGGCATGTATATCGGAGATACCGATGACGGCACGGGCCTTCATCACATGGTGTTCGAGGTTGTGGACAATGCGATCGACGAGGCTTTGGCCGGATATTGCGATCGCATTGAGGTCATTCTTCACTCCGACGATTCTGTCACGGTCCGGGACAATGGCAGGGGTATTCCTGTGGATATTCATCCCGAGGAGGGCCGCTCGGCGGCCGAAGTCATCATGACCGTGCTCCATGCCGGAGGAAAATTCGACAGCAATTCCTACAAGGTATCTGGAGGACTGCACGGCGTTGGCGTGTCCGTGGTTAATGCCCTTTCGGAAACCCTTGAGCTTGTGATCCGTCGGAACGGCAAGGTTTATTACCAGAAATATCATCTTGGAGAGCCGGAGGAGCCTCTCAAGGTGATTGGCGAGGCTTCAGGCAGTGGGACCGAAATTAGGTTTCTTCCGAGTCTTGAGATTTTTTCACATCGGAACTTGTCCTTTGATGTGCTTTCCGCGCGTCTGCGCGAATTGTCCTTTCTGAACAGTGGCGTCCATATCGAACTCATTGATGAGCGTACAGACAAGAAGGCCGTGTTCGAATACGAAGGCGGCATTGCTGCCTTCGTCGAGCACAAGAATCGCACACGGACCCTGCTTCATCCGCATCCGGTGACCATTTCAGGTGAAAGGGATGGCATCGTTGTCGAACTTGCCATGCAGTGGACAGATGCCTATCAGGAAAACGTGTTCTGTTTCACAAACAATATTCCGCAAAGGGATGGAGGTACCCATCTTGCCGGCTTCCGCGCTGCCCTCACGCGTTGCATCAATAACTATGCCAATGCAACAGGTATGTTGAAGAAGAATAAGGTGTCATTGACCGGCGAGGATTGCCGGGAAGGACTCACGGCGGTTCTTTCTGTCAAGGTTCCCGATCCGAAGTTTTCTTCCCAGACCAAGGAAAAACTCGTTTCCAGCGAGGTCAGACCGGTGACCGAGTCTATTGTCAGTGAGAAGTTTTCCGAGTGGCTGGAGGAAAATCCCAAGGAAGCTAAACGCATTGTCAGTAAGGTGGTCGAGGCGGCCATGGCCAGGGAGGCCGCGCGCAAAGCTCGTGAGTTGACACGAAGGAAAGGGGCACTGGATGTGGCAAGCCTTCCTGGCAAGCTTGCGGATTGCCAGGAGAAGGATCCGGCCGAAGCGGAGATCTTTCTTGTTGAGGGTGATTCTGCGGGAGGGTCGGCAAAACAAGGCCGTGATCGTCGTACGCAGGCCATCCTGCCACTCAAGGGCAAAATCCTGAACGTAGAAAAGGCGCGTTTTGATAAGATGCTGTCCAGCCAGGAGATCGGCACCATCATCACGGCCCTTGGAACGGGTATCGGCAAGGATGATTTTGATATTTCGAAGTTGCGCTATCACAAGATCGTCATCATGACGGATGCGGATGTGGATGGATCGCATATCCGGACCCTCCTGTTGACTTTTTTCTACCGCCAGATGCCCGAGATCATCGAGCGCGGGCATTTGTACATTGCCCAGCCGCCGCTGTATCGCGTAGCGCGGGGCAAGAAGGTGAAATATGTGGCCAATGATGAGGAGCTTTTCGAGTTTCTGATCGTGCAGGGAGCCAATGGTAAGGAATACTACAGCAGCAAGCATGCGCGCCCCATTTCCGGTGATCGTCTGTTGAATGTGGTGCGCAGCATTCACAGGCTGCAAAAGCTTCGCAACAGGCTCTCCCAGCGCCTAGACGAGAAGCTTCTCAAAATTCTGGTTGAAAGTGGAAAGTTCACGATGAAGATGCTTCGTCATCGCGATTTGCTCGAGGAACGCCTGGATGTGCTGAACTGGGCCTTCAAGGATACGACGCGTCCCGATGAGTCCTTAAGCTGGACCATTCACGAAGATCGGGAAGAAGGGGTTTTCTGGGTTCAATTTCTGCGTCGCGATCATGGCAGGACGATCGTTTCCCGTCTGGACAAAGACCTCATTGCAACAGCGGAATTCTCGGAGGCCCAGAAGCTTTGCGCCTCTCTGCAGGATATGGTCGATGATGGGGCGCATCTCACACATGGGGAGAAAAGCTGGAAGATTCATCACTTCGAGGAGTTGGCTGATCTGATTGAGCGCGAGGGCCGGAAGGGCATCACTATTCAGCGATATAAGGGTTTGGGAGAGATGGATCCCGAGCAGCTTTGGGAAACGACCATGGATCCTTCGAACCGCATTCTACTTCAGGTTACTTTGGAGGATGTGGTTAGTGCCGATGAGACCTTTTCAACCCTCATGGGTGATGCCGTAGAGCCGCGTCGGAGATTTATCCAGGAAAATGCCCTGAAAGTGAGGAATCTTGATGTCTGATAGAGATTCACCCAGGCCGATTCTTACCTATGCCGATGCTGGCGTAGACATCGACGCGGGCAATGCATTCGTGGATCGCATCAAGAAAGCCGTTTCGTCGACAAGCCGACCGGAAGTACTAGGTGGCCTCGGTGGTTTCGGGGCTCTGTTCCGTGCTGATTTTTCTGGTATGAACGATCCCGTTTTGGTGTCGTCGACGGATGGGGTGGGCACCAAGCTACTGCTACTACAGCAATATGACCGTCCCGAGGTTGCAGGCATGGATGTAGTGGCCATGTGTGTCAACGACATGGCCGCTCAGGCAGCCCAGCCCCTGTTTTTTCTTGATTACCTGGCCACGGGAAAACTTGATCAGGAAATGCTTGCCAGGGTTATTGAAGGCATCGCCAAGGCCTGCCGCATTTGCGACTGTGCGCTCATCGGAGGGGAAACGGCTGAAATGCCCGGCATGTATGCTCCTGGACATTATGATATCGCGGGTTTTTCAGTGGGTGTCGTGGACAGGGAGCGGATTGTCGATGGCCGGAACATCACTGAAGGTGATGTTCTGCTTGGCTTGGCCTCGCATGGACCGCATTCGAACGGTTTCTCGCTGATCCGGAAACTTCTTGATGTCGGCGGGGCCGTTCTCGAACGGGACAGCCTGAGCGATGGAACACCCGCCGTGGATGCGGTGCTTGCTCCTACGAGGCTTTATGTACCGGCGGTCCGAGCCCTCTTGGAAGACGGGGTCAGGGTTCATGGATATGCGCACATTACTGGGGGAGGTCTGTTTGACAATATCGAGCGCATTCTTCCCCGGGGATTGGCAGCAGTAATCGATACATCGAGCTGGCCGGTCCCGCCTGTGTTCGAGTATCTGCTGTCCTTCGCCCATGTTCAGCGTGAGGAGCGCTACCGAACCTTCAACATGGGTATTGGTTTTGTCGTCATTCTTTCCGATCAGGAAGCGGAACGCGCAGAGAAGGTTTTGTCTGATGCCGGAGAGAAGGTCTTTCGCATCGGTCATATTCGCTGTGCAGATGAAAAGGAGGCTGTGAAGCTTTGCTGAGTATGGCCCATGCTTGGTCCATGAAGAAGTTCAGCGGGGTTTGTGTTCCTTTCGTTTTGTCCATGGCTTTCTGCATACAGGGTATAGCCATGGAGATTTCATCCACAGCTTTTGAGGCAGGTGATCTGATACCTCGTCAATATACCTGTGATGGCGAGGATATGTCTCCGCCGCTCGTTTTCCGGGATGTACCAGTCAAGGCTAAATCGCTGGTTCTTGTTATGGAGGATCCAGATGCGCC
This sequence comes from Zetaproteobacteria bacterium, assembly GCA_003695905.1. Lineage (GTDB taxonomy): Bacteria > Pseudomonadota > Zetaproteobacteria > Mariprofundales > Mariprofundaceae > J005. The sequence goes on from RFGS01000074.1 coordinate 8,384, forward strand.
TGATCCAAGGGCGCCACGTACAGTCTGGGTGCACTGGCTGCTGTTCAATCTTCCTGCGGGAATCAGTGGCTTGCCGGAAGATGTGCATGCGCTGCCGGAAGGTGTGGGTCAGGGCCTCAATGACTGGCATCGAACCGGATATGGCGGTCCCTGTCCCCCGATAGGTCGCCACCGCTATGTTTTCAAGCTCTATGCCGTGAATATGATGCTGGATCATCTGCATCAACCGTCAAAGTCCGAACTCATGCATGCGTTGCAGGGGCATATACTCGACCAGGCTGAACTGATCGGCTTCTATGAGCGGGGTGAATAGCTACTGGATGGATTGCCGGCGCTTTTGCACTGCTTCGGCCAGAAGCCTAAGCAGGTCGGCTGAGTCTTCCCATCCCAAGCAGGCATCGGTGACGCTTATGTCATAGGCCGGTTGTTTACCCGGGATAATGTCTTGGCGACCGGGTTTGAGATGGCTTTCCAGCATGACACCGATGATCTTGTGGTTGCCGCCTGCGATCTGACCGGCAACATCGTAACATACCTCAACCTGACGGGCATACTGCTTGCGGCTGTTTGCATGACTGCAATCGATCATTAAGCCGGTATCAATGCCAGCCTTCTCCAGTTCTTTCAGGGCCATGGCTACAGAGGCTGAATCGTAATTCGGCTCCTTGCCGCCGCGTAGAATAATGTGGCAATCATGGTTGCCCGTGGTTGAAAAGATGGCCGAATGTCCCTTTTTTGTCAGGGATAGAAAGACATGAGGGTGTCGTGCAGCGCGAATGGCATCGATCGCAATCTGTACGCCGCCATCAGTACCATTCTTGAATCCAACTGGACAGGAAAGTCCGCTGGCCAGCTCCCTGTGACCTTGCGATTCCGTGGTTCGGGCTCCAATGGCTCCCCAGCTAACGAGGTCGGCGAAGTATTGGGGCGTAATCAAATCGAGAAATTCATTGCCAGCTGGAACTTGTTTTTCATTCACATCCAAGAGGATGCGACGGGCTAGGCGAATGCCCTTGTTGATATCAAAAGAGCCGTCTAGGTTGGGGTCGTTGATCAGGCCTTTCCATCCAACCGTTGTTCTTGGCTTCTCGAAGTAAACGCGCATGATGATGAGAAGATCATCACTGAGCTGATCGCGCATTGATCGGATGTGTTCCGCATATTCCTCGGCAGCCCTGGGTGAATGAATGGAGCAAGGGCCGATCACGACCATCAGTCGGTCATCCCGACCATGGAGAATATCCTGGATCTGCTTGCGGGCTTCGAATGTTGTTCTTGCCGCGGTTTCAGTGATGGGGTATTCGCGGTGCACGCGATCGGGACTTACGACTTCCTTGATGCCGCTGATGCGCAGGTCATCGGTTGGATATGCGGTGCTCATGATCGTGCTGATTCCTCACGCATGGATTCTCCCTTCATAAGGAGGCGCGCAGTATTACAGAAATTACCTGATACTTCTAATGTCGTCAGGATACACGCCGGTCATCGGTTTGTTCAGAGGTGACTTTGCCGGCTGCCTGATCCTGTTCCGTGGTACGGACGAACAACCCTTTCAGTCGCGTCATCAACAGCTTGAACCCCCGCCAGAGCTTTGGCAGCAGCCAGGACAGGAATAGCATGAAAAGAATGAACAACAACAGGAACAGCCACGGATGGTGCAGAGCGGTCCAAAGGCCGGCAATCACGGTGAGATCTTCCCCGATTGAAACCAGCCAGTTGCTGAAAGGCTCGGGGGAGGTGTTGATGATGGCCCGTCCCCCGGCCTTCGTGGCATGGGTGGCCGCCGATATGCCACCGCCAAGAATGCCGGCAGCCACGGCTATGGCAGGATCAACCGGTCCCACAGCCCCGGCGGCCATCATGGCGCCGGCAGGAATGCGGATGAAGGTATGGATGATGTCCCATCCGGAATCCACACCGGGAACCTTGTCAGCAAAGAATTCGATTATGTACATGGCGCCTGCAGCGAACATAACCAGGGGGTTTTCCAGAATAGTCAGTTCCGGTGGCAGATCGATATATCCTCCTGCTCCCATCCAGCCCAAAACGAGAATGGCTGCATAAAGATTGATGCCGCTTGCCCAGGCGGCGCCCATGGTCAGGGCAAGCATTGATGCTATTTGATCAAGGTTCTCCATGGTTCTCGACTCCTGCTCCAAGCATGGCTGAAAAACATGTCTTTGCCAATCATGGCCATGAACTGATTAGCCGTTTTCCCTTAGAAGCTCGGCAGCCTTCATTGGATCACGGGCATGCATGATGGCGCTGATGACCGCGATGCCATAACCGCCCAGTAGTTTTCTGTTTTCTGTCGTGATGCCGCCAAGCGCTATGACGGGGACATTCACCCGAGTGGCCAAAGCCTGAAAGCGTTCTACGCCAAGAGCTGGACGGCCAGGATGGCTATTGGTTGGGAAGACAGGGGAAAGAAGCACCAGATTGCATCCGGATTCTTCAGCCCTGCATAATTCCGATGAATTATGGCATGAGACCGAGATGTATGTGTTGGTTGTGCCATGGTCATGCAGCCATTGCCGGGCCATGGGAACCTGGTCGATCATACGGGAGGGAAGATGCAAACCGTCTGCATTCAC
>RFGS01000075.1 GCA_003695905.1 Zetaproteobacteria bacterium
ATCCACGACGGCATCCGGATCAGATCCCTGGCGATCAATTTTGTTGACGACGACAATGGGCCTCAGACCGAGTGCCAGCGCCTTGGAGGTCACGAATTTTGTTTGTGGCATCGGACCTTCTCGGGCATCAACGAGCAGCAGAACCCCATCCACCATGTTCAGAATACGTTCCACTTCGCCGCCGAAATCCGCATGCCCTGGTGTGTCCACAATGTTGATGGTCACATCGCCGTAGCGGATGGCCGTGTTCTTGGCGAGGATGGTGATGCCTCGTTCGCGTTCAAGGTCATTGGAGTCCATGATGCGGCTTTCAAGATCCTGACGTTCGCTGAATGTTCCCGATTGTTTCAGCAGTTCATCGACGAGCGTAGTCTTGCCATGATCCACATGGGCGATGATGGCGATATTGCGAAGCTTGCGCGTCATGGATAAGAAACCTCGTTTGAAAAGTGTGCGCATGTTAGCAGGTACAGAAAAAAGTTCATTGTTGGGGATGCACTCGCTTCATGGTATTTGACAACCATTAACTATGTGCTATCAATAGCCTATCCCCATGTTGATCTATAGTGGTCATCATTATTCCTAATTGCTCCAAAGGAGGGAGGTCGTGCGTTATCCAAAAATGATTATGCTGCATTTTGCACTTGCAGCCTTTTTTCTGACTGCACCTGCAAGCGCTCAGGCTGCGGCACAATATAATCTAATCATGAGTGTTTCGGGGCAGATACCGATTGCCGGCGTAAACAAGCCTCTTGCGGTAACGGTCACCCGTAAGAACGTGCCGCTGCCCCAGGCCAGGGCTGTTTTTTGCTCCGCTGCAGCGAATTTTCACACCACTCAACAAGGTGGATATCAATGGAAGGTCAGTAAGTGTACCTACAACAAGGTGACACACGTGGGCCAAACGACGTTGCAAGGAACGGTCAGACTTGTGGGCCTGAAAAAGCCAATGAATCTGAACGTGGTTTACCGTTATGTGAAGGCCGCGCCTAAAGGAGGATCGGTTGCGGCCATTGCCAAGGGAAATTCTGACCTGATCATCAAAGTCAATGGGAAGTTCAATCTTCTGGGCTGGAAGGGATTTGCATCCTCTGTCATGCGTCGGAATCTGAACAAGCCAGCCAGCAGGACGAGTTTTTGTAGTGCCGCCCAAAACTTTACCGGAGGAGCCAATTGGCAGGTGAAAGGATGCTCCTATAATCCGGCAACCGGTAGGGGCCGTGTGGTGCACGTGGGCAAGTTCAATTCCAATGGGGCACTGATCCCGGTCCGGTTCACAGCGAATTATGTTTATGTCAATTCCCTGGCACGGCCAGTGCTTGTCGGTCAGGCCAGCAAGGGGAGGAATATTTTGAGATGGGCTCCAGTTCGCGGCGCCCGTGGCTACACGGTATACCGTCAAGCCCCAGGGCAAGGTATGCGTATTTACCGCAAGCTCGGCAGGGTTGCCCGGTTTGTCGATCGCCAAGTTCAACGGGGCAAACTGTATACCTATGCTGTGGTGGCTACGAATGCTCTGACCTATTCGCTGAGGTCCAACAAGGTGACCTTGAGAGCAAGGTGATTGCTTGAAGGCGGTTGTTATCGACAAAGGAGGCATCAAGCCTCCTTTGTTATTTTGTTTGATCAGCAAGGATGAAGGCTGCTGTCTTTTTAGTATGGATGTTTTCTCCAACCCACCTTGCACAACCAGGGTGAAATCAAGATTTCCAGGGTCATGAAGGCTAACGAAATGAGTGCTGCGTCCAGCAGCGTGCCGCCGAGCCACGATTGGGCGATCAAGGCAGGGATGAATGATTCCGGGATTTGATCCAGTCCTGTTGCCCGGCCTTCGGTGGGGATTCCCAAGCGTCTTTTGACGAAGCTGGAAACAAGGTCACCCGTCATGGCTGCCAGGCCAATAGCCATGCCAAGCTGCCAAGGCCAGCCAAAGAACAGGCTTCCCACCATGCCGCCCAATATACCACAGGCCATGCCACGCCAGGTTTTGGATGCACCAAGGATGGGGTAGCCATCACGCCATGTCTTGTCACCATCGATGGGTGTATTCCACCAAGCAGGAAGTAGTTTGCGGGCCAGAATCGGTGATCCATTGGCCAGGGTGATGACCACGAGCAATTGGACATCGACAAGCCAAGTCGCCATGATTTCAATTTACACCAATCGGCCAAGAAACACCAATGGAGCTGGAAGGTGAGAAAGCTCATTCATATAGAAACTCGTTTACGTGAACAACTGGTTGATATCACGGAGATGGTCAGCAAGGTTGTCTCCGAAAGCGGAGTTCGTGATGGACTGGTCCATGTATATGCCCAAGGTGCCACGGCTGCGATCATGATCCAGGAAAACTGGGATGAATCCATACAAAGCGATGTGATTGCTTTGTTGCGGCAACTGATCCCGCGTGGCGTTTGGTTGCATGATGCCCAGGATGGAAATGGTGATGCGCATCTGAAGGCCGGCATTGTAGGACCTTCGGAAACCCTGCCGCTCATTCAGGGCAGGCTAGGGCTTTCTCGCTGGCAAAATCTTTTTTTCTGCGAGTTCGATGGCCCAAGAAAAAAACGGCCGATCGTTGTGACGGTCATCCCTGCTCGACAAGAAGAGGCTCTCCGCTAGCTTCACGACGCGGAGGTTTCATGCGCGAAAATTCTCATAAGCCCGGCCACCCCGAGAGCACGGGTGTTTTGTTGATTAATCTCGGCACGCCGGAGCTGCCGACACCAAGTGCGCTGCGTGTGTATCTGAAGGAGTTTCTTTCCGATCCCAGGGTGGTCGAGCAGCCACGCTGGCTCTGGTTGCCTGTTCTCCATGCCATCATTCTCAATGTTCGTCCGGCTCGTTCAGCCAAGCTGTATCGCAAGATATGGACGAATGCTGGTTCCCCGCTGCTTCGTTCAACTGAGTCTCTGGCCGCCAAGTTGCTTGATCGTCTAAGTGCCTCGGGCAACCGCATCCATGTTGCAGTCGGTATGCGCTATGGACAACCATCCATCAGGAATGGGCTGATGCAATTGTTGGATCGTGAATGCCGGAGGATAGTCGTATTGCCGCTCTATCCACAATACTCGGCGACGACGACAGGTTCGACGATGGATGCCTTGGGAGATGTTTTGAAGACGTGCAGAAACATACCCGATCTGCATTTCGTCAGTCGCTATTATGATCATCCTGATTATATCGAGGCCATTGCACAGAGCATTGAGTCGTACTGGAAGGAACATGGCCGACCGGACCAGCTTTTGTGCTCCTTTCATGGCATCCCGGAGCGTTATGTGCGCGCCGGGGATCCATATCCGGACGAATGCCAGACCACGGTTTCGCGGCTTCGTGAGCGTCTGAACATGAATGAAGATACCTTGTTGATCGGATTTCAGTCCCGTTTCGGCCGTGAGCCTTGGGTGGGGCCCTATACCGACGAAATCCTGCGGGAGTTAGGTCGCAGGCATGTGAACAGGGTGGATGTGGTTTGTCCTGGTTTTTCTGTTGATTGTCTGGAGACGCTGGAGGAAATTGCCATGGAGAATCGCCAGCTTTTCCTGGATGCCGGCGGCTCCTCCTTTCACTACATCCCCGCGCTCAATGATCGGGACGAGCATGTTCGGATGCTTTGTTCGATTCTGAACAGCAGGGGCCTTGCCTTCTCCTGAAAGCTCATGCGTCGCTTGGCCTGGCTATGTCTTCTTCCGCTGCTTGGAGGCTGCGTTCACCATGAGGAAAGGGGGCTTCCCGTCAGTATCGGTCATGTCGAGGTTAGGTCCTCATGTAGCGGTAAGGCGCATCATGCCACAAACCAAAGGGTTGCCAAGGTGCTGATGCAGCAGTTGACGCTGCGTTTGACAAGACTGAATGCCTACAAGCCCGGTCGGGGAGAAGCGCTGGATTTGTGCATCAAACAGGTCCATTTGAGGCCCGATCTCGCCGTGCTTTTCCTATATCTGTTTGTTGATCCCAATGTTCTTGTCGTCAAGGTTCGATTGCCGGATGGCGAAGGGAGATTTGAAGAAAGGGTTGTCAGTGCTCGTAGCAGTGCGGGCGGTTGGCCATCCAGTCTCGGTGTTTCGCGGCGTTTGGAGATTTTGGTCCAGGTTGTGACCCAGAAGATATTGAAGCAGCTGGGACACTCGGGCCGACAAGAATCTACCTAGGGCGTGGGTGAGCATTTGCGGAGCAGGCAGATGAACATGGCCTCGCTGTAGGGCCCGGGTAGGATGCGCACAGCGGAACGTACTTGCTCGGCAAGGGGTTTGCCCCGCCAGTATGACAAACCCGACATGATTGGAAGTCCTTCGATGCGGATCGGTTCGGTCATGATGGCATCGCCAAAATGCCTGATGGCATCTTGGACGATGAGTTCGTTTTCCTCTGGTGCAAAGGAGCAGGTTGCATAAACGAGGTATCCTCCGGTCTTCAGGCATCGAATTGCCGACCTCAGCAGCCCCTTCTGCTTTCGGCTTGTCTCCCTGATTTTTCGCATGCTCCAGTGTGACTGTGTGGATGGTTTCCCGGGGCGCATGCGTGCCTCGGTAGAGCATGGCGCATCGACGAGAACAGCATCAAAGGTCTCAGCGTAACGCCTCCATAACCATCGCCCATCCTGTAGCGTTGTCTGAACCATATCTGCTCCCTGTTGAGCGAGAACCCCTCGCAGCTTGAAGAAGCGCTTTCGTACAGCTTCGTTGGCCACGATGGTGCCTTCACCATGCATCATCGCGGCCAGCTGCAAGGTCTTGCCACCAGGAGCGGCACACATGTCCAGCACATGCATGCCAGCATGAACGGGCAAACACGATGCCGCCAACTGGCTGCTGAGGGACTGACTGTACAGTAAACCTTCCCTGTACATCGTGGATTCGAGGACAGCGTGCCGCTGCGCGGAGGATACGAACAGAGCATCGGGTTTATGGGGCCAGGGATCTGCATCGATGCCCAATTGCTGTAGGGCGCAGCGCACCTGTTCCGGTGATGCTTTCAGCCGATTGACGCGGAAACATGGTCGCCGATCAGTGGCAAGCTGTTCAAGAACCGAGTTAACGGAATGCGGCTTTACGATCTCCGCGAGGCGTTCCACGAAGTCTGGTGGCCAGGGCATGGATAATTTAGTCATTGAGGATATCCGCATATTCGGCTTGCAGCACGCGAATGGGCTTGTGCTCCATCAGGGAAGCAACCCACGTTTCCCACTGGTCATGATGCATGTCGGCGATAATTTGGTCTCGAATGTCTTCCGGTTTGGGGGTCAGTGCTGAATGCTTTTCAACAATTTGAAAGATATGCCATTTTTCGTCCAGTTTCACGGGTTTGCTCACATCGCTCGACTTATCCAGCCTGCTCAGAACCTTTCTCCATTGTGCAGGTATCTCTGGCACATTGATCCAACGCTCGCTGACAGGTGTGGTTAGGTTTTGATGAGCTGAGGATCGTGTGCGCAGCTTTTCCCACAGCTCCATGGCCGCCTGCCGGTTTTTTGAAACCCAGTGGCGGAGTCTGAGACGTTCAGGCTGTTCATAGCGGTTTTTGTGGGCCTGGAAATATTTAGCGATCTCATCTTTTTTGGGTTCAGGCAGGGATCTCAGGAATCGTGCTCGCAGTTCTTCGATCAGAATGTTTTCTTTCAGGCGCTGTATCTTCCAGCGCACCGCCGGTTCAAGATCAAGGCCGTTTTTGGTGGCCTGTTGTGTGAGCACCCGCCTGCGAATCAATTGCCGAAGGATCTTTTTGCGAAGCTGATGTTCATCAATGCTCTCACGCAAGGCTGGCGGCAAAAGCGCCAATTCACGCTGAACTTCATCGTCCCGAATCTCGAGATCGCCAACTTTTGCAAGCACGGGTGATGACGCCAGAGTTTCATCACTCGACGGATGGTCGTGGTTGCTGCAGCCAGCCGAGAACAACAGCGCGCTCGGAAGCAGCAGGGACGTGAGAACGCGTGCAATCCTTCTTCGCATCATGTACCCGCTAGGGTAGCCTTCGTGCAAGTGTTTCGCATCCATTAGAAGGGGAGAAAGCATGACACCGGTGGTGATGGCCGTGATCGTTTTGTGCCTGTACGTTCTTTTTTACCGCTTTTACGCAAAGGGTCTTTTGGGGCGCAAGATTTTCGAGCTCAGTAGCGCGGCCCAAACCCCTGCGCATGCATTGCGAGATGATGTCGATTATGTGCCAACGAACAAGTACATCCTGTTCGGTCATCATTACGCGTCCATCGCAGGGCTTGCACCCATGCTTGGTCCTGCCATTGCAGTTATTTGGGGTTGGGTTCCAGCCCTGTGTTGGGTTGTGTTTGGTACGTTGCTGATCGGTGCTGTGCACGATTTTTCTGCGTTGGTTCTCTCTTCCCGGCATCAGGGTCGAAGCATCGGCACGATTGCCCGAGATGTCATCAGCCCTCGCACTCGACTGCTGTTTCTTCTGGTGATCTTCTTCCTCGTTGCGCTGGCGATGGGTGTCTTTGTGCTAGTAATTTCCGGACTGTTCGCGGCTCCGGATCGTGCTCATATCCCGTCCACGGCGCATCCGGAAGCGGTGTTTCCGACATATTCCCTCATGCTGATTGCCATGCTGATCGGTTTTTTGGTTTTCAAGCGAGAGCTGCCTCTATGGCCGATGATTGCCTTGGGCTTTGTGCTTATGCTTGTAACAACCCGCATCGGGCTTGATCTGCCCGTAACAGGTATCAGCGCTCATACTTGGACATGGACCTTGCTGTTGTATGCCTTTGCTGCCAGCGTCCTGCCTGTTTGGTTGCTACTACAGCCGCGTGATTTCCTCAATTCCTTGCTGCTTTATTTGGCACTGTTTTCGATGCTGATAGGCTTTTTTCTTCTCTCACCAGATTGGGCTGCTCCGGCCGTCAATCCACATCCCGCGGGTGCACCGCCCATCCTTCCGTTTCTGTTCATCGTCATCGCCTGTGGCGCTGTATCGGGTTTTCACGGGTTGGTGGCCTCAGGCACGACATCCAAGCAGTTGAATCGTGAAACAGATGCTCCTTTTGTCGGTTATACTGGCATGATCGGCGAATCCCTGCTGGCTTTGCTTGCCGTTTTGGCGACGACCGCAGGTGCATTCGCATCCCGAGCAGAGTGGGAATCTTTTTACGGCTCATGGGAGAAGGCCGTCGGCCTTCACCAGAAGTTAGGGGTCTTTATCCAGGGTAATGCCAATTTCATCCATCAGCTTGGTGTTCCGCTCGACTATGCTGCTGCCTTCATCAGTGTCGTCGTGGTCGGCTTTGCCATGACTTCGGTTGATACGGGCGCGCGTCTGTTGCGGTTTAATATTGAGGAAATTGCGGACACCTTGGGCATCCACAGTCTGAAGAACCGCTATCTCTCAACCGCACTGGCCGTGGCTGCCATCGGATTTTTTGCTTTTTTTGAGGTGGATGGTAAACCTGCTGGTCTCTTTTTGTGGACCCTGTTTGGGACAACGAACCAGATTCTTGCCGGTCTGACCCTGCTGACGGTCACGATTTATCTGTATCGTAAAAAGAAACCCATCGTCTATACGCTCTTGCCCATGCTGTTGGTGTTGGCCGCAACCATTTCTGGCATGGTCATGGGGGTGTTCAAGGCAGTCTCAGATGGTCAATGGACCGTTGCCTGCGTGGGGGCAATTATCTTTCTGCTGGCCGTCTGGGTGCTTGTCGAAGCCTTGCTTGTTGTCAGGCGTGTGAGCGGCTTAAGGCAGGAGAACTGATTTCTTGGACATCTGGTTGACCAAGCTTATTGGGCAGATGTTGTTGCCACCAGCATTGTTCCTATGCATGGCTTTTGTCGGTTTATTGGCATGGAAACGCAGTTGGGGGCGGATGTTAGCGTTCATCGGGTTTATCTCCATCTGGTTGCTGTCCTTGGCTCCGGTCCGAGATCTTCTGCTATGGCCTTTGGAGGAGGCCTATGATCCGCTGCCGGTAGAGCAGGCGGATGCCTCGAGAGGCCAAGCCATTGTTTTGCTCGGTGGAGGGCTTTATGAACATGCCCCCGAGTTTGGTGGCGAGGATGCCCTGGAAAAATATGCCCTGATGCGCACCGTTTATGCAGCCGAGCTGGCCAAGAAAACGGGGCTGGATGTTTATGCCAGCGGAGGGGTCGTCTTTTCCGGGCAGGACACGCCAGAGGGGGAAGTCATGGTACGGTGGCTCGCTCGATTTGGGGTTCCTCAGGAGCGCTTGCATGCCGAGAACGCAGCAAGAACAACCTGGGAGAATGCCCTGCGCCTACGCGACATGCTTGAGCAGCGCGGCATCCAGCGTGTGATGCTGGTAACGTCCGCTTACCATATGCCCAGGGCCGTTCGTGCTTTTCGTGCCCAGGGCTTTGACGTGCTGCCAGCCCCATCTGCTTACCGGAAAAGCAAGGATTCTTCTTATGCAATTCGGGACTGGCTTCCGAGAGCGGATGTGTTTCATGACGCTTGCAATGCATTGCATGAGTATCTAGGCATGTTATGGTATTTTTGGCGTTATAGCATGGCGTAAGCTTGGACGGATCGATGATTCGTTTCTTTGTGCCTAGTTCCTTGATGGGGGAAAGATGATTCAGGACGATTATTTGGGTGCTGGCAGCGATTATCTGGAGGCCCTTTTTGACCGGTTTCGCAGCAATCCCCGTTCTATCCCCAAGGTTTGGGCGTTGTTCTTTGAACGTGAATTCGGCAGGGAAGGCGATACGGACAGAATGCATCGCGAGATGCTCAGGCGAATGGCCATCCATCCCGGGACGCCACGGGAAAGCAGCGAGCCTGCCAGCTTTTTCATCGAATATCCCTCGCGTGCGCTATACCTGATTCAGGGATACCGTATGCATGGCCATCTTCATGCAGATCTGGATCCACTGAAATTGAATCCGCAACGTCCGGGTCCGGAGTTGGAACTGGGTTTTTACGGACTTGGAGCTGATGACCTGGATGCAGAATTTCCAGTGGGAGATTTGGCCGGTGGTGGTCGGCGCAAGCTCAGGGACATCGTTGGGGTTCTGCGACGGACCTATTGCGGCCATATCGGGCCCGAATTCATGCACATCACCGATTCCGTGCGCCGCCACTGGCTGCAGCAGCGGCTCGAAAGCGTCTGCTCGACACCAAGTTACGATGAGAAGACCAAAAGACATATCTTCAAGGCCATCCTGCATGCTGAGGAATTCGAGCGGTTTCTACATACGCGTTATGCTGGCCAGAAACGCTTTTCCTTGGAGGGCGGAGAGTCGCTGATTGCCATGCTGGACATCTTGATTCAGCGAGCGGGGGGGTATGGTGTCAAGGAACTGATTTTGGGCATGGCGCATCGTGGCAGACTAAATGTACTGGCCAATATCCTGGGCAAGTCGCTTTCCGACATCTTTGCGGAGTTTGAAGGTGAAGAGCTGGAAGAGACAGCTCATGGTCAAGGGGATGTCAAATACCATCTGGGGTTTTCTGCTGATGTGGAAACGCCTGGTGGGGCGGTGCATGTTTCCTTGGGCTTCAATCCATCGCATTTGGAAATCATCACACCCGTGGCCTTGGGCAGTGTTCGAGCGCGCCAGTGCCGGCGCAGGGATACAGATCGCAAGCAGGTGGTGCCGGTTCTCATCCATGGTGACGCTGCTTTCGCGGGGCAGGGAGTGGTGGCCGAGTCGCTGAATCTTTCGAAACTGGGCGGATTCCGGGTGGGAGGCACCATCCACTTGGTTGTCAATAATCAGATTGGCTTCACGGTGAATCCGTTTGATGCACGTTCTACGCTCTATGCGACGGATATTGCCAAGATGGTGCAGGCGCCGATCCTGCACGTGAATGGGGATGACCCTGAGGCTTGTTGCCTGGCAACCGAAATTGCGCTCGAGTATCGGGAGCGCTTTCATGAGGATGTGGTCATCGATCTGATTTGCTATCGGCGAAGGGGACACAATGAGGCTGATACACCCGAGGTGACGCAGCCCGTCATGTATAGAAAGATTGCAAAACATCCGACGACCGTGTCCATTTATCGGGATCGCTTGCTGGCTGAGCAGGTTCTCAAGCCCGGGGAACATGAAGAGATGGTTCGACGTTATCGGGAGTGCATGGATGATTTGCGCCGCAATCGTCGTGCTTCGCCAAGCTCGGTCAATTCCCTTCAAGGCAGGTGGAGAGCCTTTGCTGGACCGGCTGTTGAGCCCGAGACGTCCGTGAAACCCGATCTCCTGGCGGATTTATGCGAACGCGTGCATACCATGCCGGCCGGTTTCGAGTTGCATCCCAAGGTAGCACGCATTTTCGAACGCCGCATGGCCATGATGCGGGGGGAACAACCAGTGGATTGGGGTTGCGCTGAAACGATGGCTTATGCCACGCTGGTTCATGAGGGAGGCTGGGTTCGGATCACGGGCCAGGATACCGGCAGGGGTACGTTTTTTCATCGCCATGCTGCGGTGTATGATCAGAAGACAGGCCGGAAGTTTATCCCCCTTCGCCAAGTCGAGAATGGGCCAATGTCTCATTTTCTTGTTGTGGATTCGATGCTTTCTGAGCTTGCTGTCATGGCCTATGAATACGGCTATTCGGTGGCCGAGCCGCGTGCCTTGGTGATTTGGGAGGCACAATACGGCGATTTTGCGAACAATGGACAGGTGGTCATCGATCAGTTCATTGCATCGGGCGAATCCAAATGGAACAGAATGAGCGGGCTTGTGTTGTGGCTCCCTCATGGTTATGAAGGGCAGGGAGCAGAGCATTCCTCGGCCAGGCTTGAGCGTTTTCTGCAGCTATGCGCCGAGGACAACATGCAGGTCGTCTATCCGACAACACCGGCCCAGTTGTTTCATCTGTTGCGACGTCAGCTTCGGATTAATATTCGCAAGCCTTTGATTCTGATGGGGCCTAAGAGCATGTTGCGTCAGAAACTGTCATTCTCGAAGCTCCAGGATTTTACCAGTGGCGGGTTCATGAGTGTGTTGGACGAGACCTATGCCCTGGATAGCCCTCGCCGCCTCCTGCTCTGCAGTGGCAAGGTGTATTATGACTTGATTGCTGAGCGGCAGCGACGACACATTAAAGATGTAGCCGTCGTGCGGATTGAATGCCTTTATCCCTTTCCAAAGGAATCTCTGGCTGAGGTGCTCGCGCAGTATGCCGAGGTCAGTGATATCGTCTGGGTTCAGGAGGAACCCTTGAATCAGGGAGCATGGCTTTTCGTGGAACATAAGATTGAGGCTTGTTTGGTGCCCGGACAGAAGTTGAGTTGTATCGGCAGACCCGAGGCCGCTGCTCCGGCTGTCGGTCTGGCAAGGCGGCATTTGAAGGAACAGATGGAACTTGTTAACAGGGCGCTGACTGGCGCTGGGGAGGAATGACATGGCGGATGTTGAAATCAAAGTCCCTTCACTTGGTGAATCCGAAACCGAGGCGACCTTGGTATCCTGGCTTAAACAGGAAGGTGATAGTGTCTTGGCTGACGATGTCGTTGCCGAGGTTGAGAGTGACAAGATCACCATGGAGGTGGTTGCACTCGAGGCGGGTGTGCTCAAGCGCATTCTCAAGCCGGCAGGGGAGCAGGTGGTACCCGGTGAGGTGATCGGGCTGATTGATACGGAAGCAGTTCCTTCTGAATCGGTCAAGCAGCCTTCACAAGACATGCCCATCGAACCAGAGACAGACAGCAGCCATACGCCGCCAGCGGGCGAGACGGTCGCCAAGGCCAAAAAGGCAGCGGCGAACATGCCGAGTGGGCTAAAGGTGGAGACATCGCCTCAGCAACGCGATGACAGGAAGGAAGAGCGTGTGCCCATGAGCGGGCTACGCAAGCGTATAGCCGAGCGCTTGAAAATGGCCCAAAACACGGCAGCCATGTTAACCACATTCAATGAAGTCAACATGCAGCCGGTGCTTGATCTTCGAAAGCGCTTTGGCGAGGCCTTCAAGGAGCGCCATGGCATTAAGTTGGGCTTGATGTCCTTTTTTGTTCAGGCTGTAGCTCAGGCCATGGCCAAATATCCGGCGCTCAACGCCTATATTGATGGGGATGATATCGTTTACCACAATTATCTGGATGTCGGCATAGCCGTCAGTACGGATCGTGGGCTGATCGTGCCCGTGCTCCGCGATGCTGAAAAGTTAAGTCTGGCTGAAATCGAGCGTGGTATCGCCGATCTGGCCAAAAGGGCTAGAGAGGGAGGTTTGCTACCCGATGACCTTAAGGGTGGCACCTTTACCATCACCAATGGTGGTGTTTTCGGATCTTTGTTGTCCACACCGATTCTGAATCCGCCGCAAAGCGGGATTTTGGGCATGCATACGATCCAGAAACGACCTGTGGTCGAGGATGACGATATTGTGATCAGGCCCATGATGTATCTGGCGCTGACCTATGATCACCGACTCATTGACGGTGCAGAAGCGGTTCGTTTTCTGGTGGCGATCAAGGAGGCTCTCGAGTATCCAGCCAGCCTTCACCTGAACCTGTAATAGCGCATGGGTGTACGTTCGGGATTTCAACCCAAGTTCGAATGCGTTTCCGATGCCTGTGGCTCTTCCAGACTGAGTTTGTATTCACGGTTGCAGTACTGACAGGCAATTCTTATCCGGCCGTGTTCGTCGCTGAGCTCCTCCAGTTCCTCGGCATCCAGCGAGGCAAGGGCAGCACGCAGCGTATCAGCATTGCACGGACAGTGATAACGGTAGCTGTCCTGGCCAACGACCTTGCATCCCAGATTCGAGAAATGCTCCAGAATCGCCAGCGGTTGCTGGCTTGCAAGGATTCGATCAGGGATCCGGGCCATGGCTTCGACAGCCTTGAACCAATCATCGTTCTTGCAACCTGGCATGGCCTCGATCAATAAGCCAGTTTGATTCAGCAGAACCAGATCGGCATTGATTTGTACGGATTTCTGCAGGTAATGTACGAGTTGATCAGCAAGGTAGGCCGAATCGTGTTCGATGATGGAAACATAGGGCTGACCAAAGCCGAGATCTCGAACGGTTGAGACCTTGATTGGCATTCCCAGCCATGCATCAAGACCATGATGGGTCTGTTGTTTGCCGAGCATGGTGATGCCCTCATTCCAGTCAATATAGCCGCGAACGTAGCCTGAGCGGGCTTCCGCCAAAATGCGCCGGATTGGATGGTTGCCTTGCTCTGAGCCATCAATTTGCAGCACTTGCCTGGTGCCGCCCTTGCTTATGCTGAGCAACAGAATGGAAGCCACCAGGGTCTGACCCAGGAGGTCCAGCGGTGTGCCCATCAGACCATGAATATCGGCTGCGGCACGGAAGATGGCATCCGCCCGGATCACGGCACCACGTGTCTTGCTTTCTGAGAGCAGGAATCGGATCAGCAGATCGCTGTTTCCAGCCATGATTTCACCTCGTTCAAGTTGGGAAAGCAAAGAACGGCCCCGGCCTCTCGCAGTTCCTCGGGAGAAAAGTGGCCGCTGATACCGATGGGCTGGGAGCCGAGCGCAGCGGCTGCTTTCATGTCAGCCGTGCCATCACCAATCATGAAGGTCTGTGCTGGCGCTATGTCAAGATACCTACAGGCAATCTGAAGCGTGTGTGGATCGGGCTTCTGGCGACGGCCTTCGCTCAGACCAACGACTGCCGAAAAATAGCGTGTCCAGCCCAGGTGTTCGATCTGGATTTCTGCTCTTGACTGGGATTTGCTGGTCACGATGGCAGCAGGAATGCCATGTTCATAGAGCCACTTGAGCAAGTTTTCTGCTCCCGGGAGTGGCTGAATATCAAACATTCGCTGATCATGAAATTCGAGAAAACGCCTTGCGGCAATTTCTCGGTGCTCACCAAACAGGGAGATCATGCTGCATTCTCCCTTTCCGGTGTGACGTTTGACTTCGGTGTCACTCATGGTTGGCAAGCCGAATTCCTTCAATGTGCAATTGAGTGCATGGATAATGGGCGCAAAGGCATCGACAAGCGTGCCATCCATATCCAGCAACACGGCCAGGGGACGTCTCATGGCAGGATTGTCTTTTTCTTGCTCAGGGATGCAAGGTGCTGCATCAACCAATGGCGAAGTTGCTGTGTGATTGGCCCGGGTGACGGCAGCTGACGCTCATTAATGCAGTGGACGGGCAGCAACATCCAGCTTGTGCTGGTGACCATACATTCTTCCATACCTGCTTCATAGGGATGCCATGCTCGTTCCTGTATGGCGATGCCATGATGTTTGGCCAGCTGCAGGCAGAGATGGCGTGTGATTCCTCCTAGAACATGGTTGTCCAAGGGGTGGGTGACCAGCGTTTGATCTATGACGGCCAGTACATTGGAGGAGCATCCTTCAAGGATATGTCCGTTGTTATCCACCCAGAATGCCTCTTCGGCACCGCTTCGCCTTGCTTCCATTCGGCCCAGGACATTGGGCAGCAGAGCAATCGATTTGATATCGCATCGTTGCCAGCGCATGTCACGGATGGTGATCGCCCGGATACCCTGTGTGAATGCAGTATCATCTGGCAGTTCAAGCTTTCGTGCGGTCAGCGCCAATGTTGGCCGGTTCGGAACAGGGGGGATGTGAGAACGCGGGGCTCTTCCCCGCGTCAACTGAATGTAGATCGTGGCATTCTCCAAATGGGCATTTCTGAGATAAAGCTGATGCGCGAGCTCGCCAAGCTTTCGTTTCGTGACTGGTGGGGAGATGCCGATGGCTGTTGCAGAACGATAGAATCTTTCGAGATGAAGCTCCATGTCGAGGAATGTTCCCCCGATGCAGGCGATGACCTCATACACCCCATCGGCAAATTGGAAACCGCGGTCTTCGATATGAACACGAGCATCCTCCAATGGCAAGAAAATGCCATTGAGATACACAACCTCATTCACTCGCTTTTTCTTCTTCGCCTTCGTGTTTCTCCCACCAAAGAAGGAAGGTGTCCCACATGCGGCCCATCCAGGATGCCCGCTCGATATCCCGGTTCGCAACCATCGGGAAAGAGCTCAACACCTGTTCCTTGTCATTAAGCAACAGCACAGCATCAATGGTGCCTAGTTTTTGTCCGGCCTTGATGGGGGCCTTCACGGGTGAGTCGTAGCGCAGATGAAACTTCAAATGCTTCTCACTGCCTTTGGGAACGGTCACCCACACGGGCTTGGACGGCTTCAACCATACCCGGTCTTCTTTGCCCTCATAGATACGTATCTCCCGGCGGATGTCCCGTTCAGCCGGCCGAATTGTGACAAAATTCCTAAATCCATATTGCAGGAGCGCTTTTGTTTGTGCAGCCCTGGCGTGGTCTGAGGCGGTACCGAAGACCGCAGCGACGAAACGCGTGCCGTTTTGCTCAGCGGAACCGACCAGGCAGTAGCCAGCTTCTTCGGTATGGCCGGTCTTGATGCCATCGGCGCTCGGCATGGTCCATAACAGCCGGTTTCGGTTTGGTTGAGTGTGGCCTTCGTAGGTGTACTCTTTTTCCTTGAAGATCTCATAATATTGAGGGAAATCGCGCCAGAGTGCCGCGCCGAGCTTGGCCATGTCCAGGGCAGAGCTATAGTGCCCGGGGGCGGGGAAGCCGGTGGCATTGACAAAATGAGTGTTTTCCAGGCCAAGCTCCCGGGCCTTCTCGTTCATTCGATCAGCGAAGGCCTCTTCCGATCCAGCGACATGCTCGGCAAGGGCGATGCAGGCGTCATTGCCGGACAGGGTGGCGATACCATGAAGAATTTGTTCGACCGTCGGTTTCAGTCGAGGCTCGAGGAACATCGTGCTGCCACCTATTTTCCAGGCTTTTTTGCTGACGTCGACTTTTTCCTCAAGGCTCAGGCGTCCGAGAGAAAGATCCTCAAAAGCGAGATACAGGGTCATCATCTTTGTCAGGCTGGCTGGGGGAAGGTGCTGTTCGGCATTGTGCTTTGCTAAGACGGTGCCAGTTCGTGCATCCACGATGGCCCAGGCCTTGGCATCAATGTGGGGGGGAGATGGCCAGGATGCCGCTGTGGCCAGGGGCACGAACAGAGTCAGCCATACGAGTATGCCCCAGATGAAACGAACTACCATTTCCAGTCCTCCTCGGGATGGGCCTCCCACGCCTGCGGCACCGGGAGCGCAGGGGGGGTTATGCTCAGCTTCCACGCATGAAGCATCATGCGCTCATGGGGTTTTCCACCATAGCGGGTGTCCCCAAGGATTGGGCATCCTACTGCCGAAAGATGAATGCGCAATTGATGGGTCCTACCGGTCAGGGGGCGAAGCTCAAGCAGTGCCCTTTGGTCACGCCGCTCGATAACCCGGGCATGAGTCAGAGAGGGCCTTCCTCGCTGCACATCGACCGCATATCGTCCATCCGTTGCCCTTTGCCGAGAAATGGGCAGATCAATGGTGAGTGTTTCCCAGGCTGGAGCCGGTTCAACCACAGCGAGGTATGTTTTTCGGGCGCATGTCTTCCAGTGTGTTTGTAATTGAAGGTGCAAACTGCGACTGGCGCTGAAAAGAATCAAGCCGGAAGTGTCTCTGTCCAGCCGATGGATCGGACGAAACGGTCTGCCCAGCAGGCATCTCAGTTCATCGGGGAGGCAGCCGATGCTGCGGTGCAATGCTTCCTGACTATATTGGCCACAGCGCTTGTGGATCAGCACAAGATCTCCCTGTTGCCAGACAATTTGTTCCTTGTGCAGCGACTTTGTCTGTTCATCATTGAGGTAGGCAATCCGGAGATGCTGCCCTCGGTGTACGAGCTTACCAGCGAGACGACAGCGTTTTTTATTCAGGTATGCTCCGCCCAACTGAATGATGACTCTGGCCTTGCGGCGTGAGATGCCGAATGTTCGGCTGATAGCCTGATCCAATCGCAGGCCGTCACATGCATTTGAAACCGTGGCCTTCTGATCCCGGAAGCTGTTCATCACTTTTATGAGGGATGATGAATGGCTTCCAGGCAACCTAGAACGGCTTCGTGGGATTCGCAGCAGAACACGTATTGCATGGGCAATTCGCTAGAAAACAGCAGGCCTTCTGCAAAGGCATCAAGGATATCATGCCACATCCGGCCATACAGGATCAGCGGCCTGGGCTCCAAAACATGGATGGCCAACAGATCCCAGGTCATGGCTAGTTCGGCGACGGTCCCTAGGCCCCCGGGCAGGACGAGGTAGGCCTTGCCTCCTTCAATAAGGGCTTGCATGCGATCAAAGAATGTATGGGCACGCACTTCTTCACTGAGGCTGTGATCCGGTGGGGTGGGGAACCGTTCAAGGGTAATTCCTCGCACATGGCCGCCACCTGCCCGAATGCCGCGGCAGAATGCGGCCATCATGCCCTGATGTCCGCCAACAAGCCCATCCCAGCCAAGCAATGCGATTTTGCGTGATAGCTCAGTGACGTCAGCATATAGCTTGGCGTTTAGATCCGTGCGAGACGCACCAAAAGCAGTGATTCGGCGTCGTTTCTCCATTTCATTGGGCATCTTAGGCACAAGTGGCTCCGCTTCCAAGTCCAGTGGATTTCTCAGCCGGCACTGACTGAGAGCTCCTCATACCTGTGTGTCGCCCAGACAGTGGGAGCAGCCAAGCATGCTGGCCATTTCCGCAACGGCCATGGCATAATTGTAAGATCTGTTCCATCGCGTGATCACGTAGAAGTTCCTGTGCACAAGTACCATGGCTGGTCCGGTCGACCTTTGCAGTGTGATGATGGCCACCTCGTCATCATCTGACCAGGTTGTCGGTATCGAAGGTAAGTAATTTTTCAGTGTTACGAGTCTGGAGAAGCGTTTGATGCCTATATTCGCCCTGGCGCTCATCTCTGGCATGAAGGGAAGCCAACAAGCAATCGGCCGCCCCTGTCGCCAGTTGTGCTGCCGGAAATAATGGGCAATGGATGCGGTGATGTCCGGGACTGAATCCCATACGTTCCTTTTTCCATCGCGATCGGCATCCACGGCATAGGCCCTGAACGAGGAAGGGATAAATTGTGTGGCACCGAATGCCCCCGCGTAGGAGCCTCGGACAGCAAGCGGATCGAGATTTTCTTCCTGGCACAACAGCAGAAATTCTCCCAGTTGTTCGCGGAAAAACTCGGACCGCCTTGGATAACCCGTGGTCAGCGTGAAAAGAGCATCCAGTATCCTGTCTCTGCCAGTGTTGCGACCAAAACGGCTTTCCATGCCCAGGATTGCAGTGATGATTTCCTTTTCAACGTGATAGATGTTCCACTGCTGTTGTAGGACTTCAGCGTGTTTGAGTAAAAAAGCTTGACCTTGCCGGCGCATGCTTTCGGTCAGAAACAGTTGGCGGTACTCGACATATGGTTTTGATTCATAGGGCTGCTGTATGCGGTGAATAATGGAGGGGGTGTAGCGGGCCTTGAGCAAGACGTTCCGAATGTGGCTTGACGGCAGCGATGTTTGGCGGGCAAGCTGCCGGACCAAGTTTTCAAGATTCGTTTCCTCGGACCAGATCAGCGGAGGCCAGAGCAGCATGGCCGGGAGACAGGCAGCGAGCGTGCCCAGAGCCTGTCTTCTTGTTTTCGAAAGCCTCATGGGCCTATGCTCACCCAAGCTCATGAGACGCACAAACTGGCAAGCAGCCCATCGAAGGTGCTAAAAATGGAACTCCCGCTTTTGAGGCAGACCTTCCATGTTTTGCAGCAGTGTTTCCAAGATTGAGGTCCGCTGCTCGACCTCTCCACGGCGTATGATATGAACAAGCGAAACGACGGGGTTTTCGCCCAGAAAAGCCAAGATTTGTGCATTTTTTTTCAAATATCCGATCAGGTGATCCGGTATTTCCTTGAGCGCAGCCCCCACGACCAGGACATCGAAGCTTCCCTTTTTCAGCTCTTTCTTTTGTTCCATGGCCTCTGGGGCCATGGCATTCACATGGAGTACGGTGGCATTGGTGATACCATGGGTTTCGAGATTTTTCCTTGCCATTTCGGCGAGTTCCTCATGAATTTCGCAGCTGACAACATCTTTGGCCTGCATGGCCAACATGGCAGTTAGGAAACCTGTTCCAGTGCCGATTTCCAAGACGCGTTCGGTTCCCTCCAATTGCAAGGCTTGGAGAATATGGGCCTCCTGTAAAGGAGTAAGCATTTCTTGGCCGCATGGCAGCGGGAGGTGGCCTTCCATGTAGGCTATGCTCTTGACATGCTCGGGAACAAAATCCTCGCGAGGCATGCTCTCGATTAGATCCAGGGTTCTAGGATCGAGAACCTTGCTGCATCGGATCTGGTATTCGACCATGTTGTGTCTAGCACGTTCAAAGATGTCGGTTGTCATCCCCCATGCCCTCCTTCATGAGCGTTGAAATATGCGTTCTCAATGCCCGGATGGCAAGCCGGATCTGCTGGCTGATCCATTGTCTCCGGGAATATGGATGACAAGGTCCTTAACAGTTCGTTTGCCAGGTGCAAGCTTGCCGGTTTCGACTACGATTTGGCCATCAATAGATATACTCAGGGATGAAGGTCGACCGCATGAGACGAGTACGTGATCGCTATCGGTCTCGATGGTGGCGCTTTCCCCTTTTTTGAGCAAACGATAGATGCTCTTCTTGCCGCGCTGCCCATGTTCGTCGGGCAGATACACCTCCAGCCAAACATCCTGGTCTGATGCAGAGAACGTGTAACGATGCTGTGACGCTGAGGGCTTTGCATTGGTTTCAGCCACGGCGACTTGCCGGCTTTCGCTCTCGGCTGACTTTTGAGGTCTGGCTGTGGTTGGTACACCCTGTTCAGGAAGCATGTCTGTTTCATCGTGCATCGCTTCTTCCGGGCTTTGCTGATTGGGCGTTTGAGGAAGAGATTTGCCGAGATCGATGGTCGAGACCTGTTTCTCTGCCGGACTAGGCTTTGTGTCGTGGCTCATCTGGTTTGCATTGAACAGGATGAATAAAAGCACGAAGATTCCTCCGGCCCATAAGGCCCACTTTTTCGAAGGAGCTACCGGAGGATCGGGAAAGGTCATTGGCTTCGTGAGCTTGTATTCTGCATTGCTGAGTTTTTTGATCTTATCCGACAGGTCCAGATCCAGTAGGGTCGCATACTGTTTCAGAAACCCTATGACGTAGGCTTCACCAGGAAGCGCTTCCCATTTACCTGATTCCAGCGATTCAATATAGACTTTGCGCAGCTTGAGCCGATGAGCGATCTCTTGGATGGAGAGATGTTTTTCCTGCCGTGCCTGTGAGAGTTCCTGACCGATTTCGGTGAGAAGTGCCGTGCGTTCATCCATTTCGACGGGCTGGTGTTCCTGATTCATGGCAGTTTCTCCATCTGCTCCTCGGCCCAGGCCTTGTCCATCTCGTCAGTCGCGTTGTCCCTGAATCGGATAAGATAGGCCTTAGCCAATGCGGGCTGGTTTTTGCTCAGGATGGATACGAGCATCTCGGTGAGTTCTCGGCTTTGAGGATTTTCCCTCAGGGCCGTTTTCAGCAATGCTTCCGCATAGCGGGGTTTGCCAATGCTCAGATAGGCCTTGGCCTGTTTCAGCGTTGGCAATGAATCCTCTGGACGAAGGAGTTTTGCTTTTTGGTAGGCGCTAAGGGCTTCTTCGGCATGTCCTTGGGCCAGCAGCGCATCGCCCAGGTTCATCAATGCCAGATGCTGGTTCCTGTACCGGGGATCGGCTAGCGCTTGGCGCGCTTGTTTCACCGCTTCGTCATATCGGTGCAGCTCGATGAGCAGATTGGCATAATTGTTATGGGTTTCCGGCCTGGATTTGATGCGCAGCGAACGCTTGTAGAACGTTTCGGCCTTGTTTACTTCACCTCTAAGCCGCCAAGCATAGGCTAGCGCATCCAGGATCTCAGGTTGATTCGGGCGCAGCCTGTCCGCCTGCATCAGTTCATCAAAGGCCTTGGGCAGAAGACCCTTCTGCAAGGCATCCACACCCAGCTGGAAATGAAGTCTGGCTTGTTTCTCCTGCTGTTCCTTGCTGATATGAGAGACGGCGCATCCCCCGATGAATCCAAAACACAGCAACAGAACGGCTGCGACAAACCTTCTCAAAGTTTTCTCTCCACCAATGCAAAAATGCGCTTTAATGCGTCGTCATCGTGCGTTTTCAGTTCGGTGAACAAACCGTCATCGAGCGCTCGGGCACAATGTGGGCAGACATTCTCCTCGCTTGGCAATTGCAGCCATTTATCCAGCATTTTTTTTGCCTTGGCCACGTTTTTCTGCATGATCTCGATCACGGATTGGACAGAAACATCCTCCTCTGTTTCATGCCAGCAATCAAAGTCCGTGCACATTGCGACCGTTGCATAACAGATTTCCGCTTCCCTCGCCAGTTTGGCTTCGGGAAGATTGGTCATGCCGATGACATCCATACCCCATTGACGATAGAGTCTGGACTCAGCTCTAGTGGAAAATTGCGGGCCCTGCATAACCAAGTAGGTGCCGCTGGTATGGACGCTAATCTCCAAGGCATCGCAAACATCAATCAATTGATGGCGGAGCAGTGGGCAAACCGGATCGGCCATGGACACATGGGCCACGATGGGGCCATCGAAGAATGAGTCATCTCTGCTATGGGTGCGATCAACGAACTGATCTACGATGACAAAGTCACCCGGAGATATATTCTCATTCAGGGAGCCGACTGCGGAGATGGAGACGATGCGTGATACACCCGCCAATTTCATGGCATAGATATTCGCCCGGTAATTGATGCGGTGAGGCGGAGTGGTGTGCTTAGATCCATGCCGGGGCAGGAACACGATTTCCTTCCCATGCATGCGTGCCAGGGTCAGGGGCGCGGAGGGCTTGCCAAATGGGGTGTCGAGCTCAAGTTCCTCGACAAACTCCATGCCTTCCATCCTGTATAGGCCACTTCCACCGATGATTCCCATGCGCTGCATGATAAATTTAGTTTTCCTCCCCACTAACACGATGCCCCATCTTGTTGGCAACATCAGCCTTCAACTGCCCACAGGCAGCCATGATATCCTGTCCCCTAGACCGCCTTACGGTTGCACGAATACCTTTTGAAATCAAGCGTTGCGCGAATTCATTCATTCGCTCTTTTGGAGTTCCGCTGTATGGACTGCCAGGGTAAGGATTAAACTGGATCAGGTTGACACGTTCGCGATGGGGGCGAACGAAGCGGCTTAATGCTTCAAGATCGCATTCACGATCATTGACCTGATCAAGAAGGACATATTCCAGCGTGATGTGCCGTTGGTGTCCAAGGGGGAACCGATCAAGGCATCGCCGGAGATCGGCCAGGGGATATTTGCGATTGATTGGCACAAGAACGTCGCGCAGCTTGTCATCGGCTGCATGCAGGGAAATGGCCAGATTCACAGGATAATGTGCGCCCAGTCGCTCGATCTGTGGGATCAAGCCGGAAGTCGAAACCGTGATTCTTCTGCGGGAGATGTTCAGTCCTTCAGGGTCGAGAAGCAACGCAAGGCTGCCGTGCACGCCGGATTCGTTGGCCAGGGGTTCACCCATGCCCATGTAAACAATGTGCGTGACGTTCTGATGCAAGTCTGGCGGCAGAGGATCTTCATTTAGATCCTGCATGATGCCCAACACCTGGGCGATGATTTCGCCCTTGTTCAGGTTTCCTGTGAATCCCTGCGTGCCCGTATGGCAGAAAGGGCAGTCAAGCACGCAGCCCACCTGTGATGAAAGGCAGACTGTGACGCGGTTGTTCTCGGGAATCATGACACTCTCGATCATTTTTCCCGACATGCGCGGACTGTGAAGCGAGAACACATATTTGCGCGTGCCATCCCTGGACGTTTCCCGACGCACTAGGCGAAGGGGGCAGCAATCCACAAACTTCTCCAGGTAATTGCGCAGATGGATGGGAAGATTGCTCATGAGCCCAGGCTTGAGAATCCCCTTGTTTCGCCAGTCGAGAATTTGTTTCGCCCGGAATCGCGGTTCACCCCATTGGGTGAGCAGGGCGGTCAATTCTGTTGCCGTCATTCCCGGTAGTTGAGGCTTGCAGGCCTGTTTCCGCATGAAGCGCATTGTGACAGAATCTTTCATAATGAGGTAGTATCGCGCCATGTCGTTGGCGTCGCGCACTCCGGTCAGCATCCGGGAAACGGATTTTTTGCAGATGCTTCAATTTGCCCGGGCCATCCAATCCCTGCAGTATAATGCATGCTATGCCAACTTGCTTGAGGACGAGCTCCCTCCGACAGCGCGCCTGATTCCGGACTGGCCAGCTATGCTTATGGGCTTTGATTTCCATCTGACGCCCCATGGGCCAAGGTTGATTGAGATCAACAACAATGCCGGCGGTCTTTTTGTCGGAGCATCCTCTTCACGTGAGGGCCCTTGGATTCCCCAACCGCCTCATGAGGAGCTTCGAGGAAGCCTGGAGCAGCGGCTTCTAGGCATGTTTGCTCCTGCCTGGCACACGATCGTGATCATGGACGAGAATGTGCGCGAACAGTTTATGTTTCCAGAAATGGAGGCCTATGCACGGCTTCTCAATGAGCACGGCCGGCGCTGTTGGGTCGCCTCCCCCGAGGAACTGGCGTTAACCGACTCGGCGCTGAGCTTTCGTGGTAAACATGTGGATGCCATTTACAACCGACATACGGATTTTTATCTGCAGACGCCCGAACTTGCACATGTACGAAGAGCCTTCTTGACAGGAACCGTGGATCTCAACCCCTATCCGAGGAGCTATGCGCTTGTTGGCGACAAGAGAAGAATGGTGGATTGGTGGCGCGAAGGCTGGTTGGAGCAATGTGTTTCACCCGAGACCGTTTCCCTGGTGCGCGGACTGACGCCTGAAACGCATCGGCTTGATGAAGTGGATGCACAGTGGGCTTGGCAACACCGGAAAAGCCTTGTTTTCAAGCCAGCAGCCCGTCATGGGGGTAAAGGGGTTTTGCTGGGCAGAAGTATAAGCCGGAAAAGGTTTGAGTTGCTCAACCCCCAAGAAACGATTGTTCAACAGTTTGTACCGCCCAGCCAGGTGGAGCTTGAAGGAAGGCGGCTGAAGCTTGACGTACGTCTGTTTATGCACGGCAGCAATTTGATTGCGATTGCCGGGCGGGTATGGCTTGGTCAAGTGACTAATTTTCGTCAGCCTGGTACCGGTTGGGTGGCCCTGAGTGTAGATGCGGAGTGAACACGCTGGCCGTCATTGTCCCTTGTCTCAATGAAGCAGATCTTATTCCTGGTCTGGCTAGCATGCTGCAAGATCTGGACGCGGATGAGGTCATCTGCGTGGATGGAGGGTCGCAGGATGGTACGCCAGAGATGTTGGAGCAGCATGGTCTATCCTTTCTGAACAGCGGACGAGGCCGGGCCGTGCAAATGAATGCTGGAGCTGCTGCGTGTTCCGCAGACATTCTGGTTTTTGTTCATGCAGATACTGTTCTGGGCAGGGAGCATCTTGGCGATATCCGCCAAGCCCTCCAGGATGAGGATGTGGTCGGCGGCCGTTTCGATGTCCGTTTATCTGGAACGCACCCCGCATTGCGCATGATTGAATGGTTGATCAATAGCCGTTCCCGACTGACCAAGATCAGCACGGGCGACCAAGTTATGTTTGTCCGCCGGGATGTGTTTGTTCATCTCGGTGGCTTTCCAGAACAGCCTCTGATGGAAGATATCGAGTTCTCCAGGTTATTGAAGAAACAAGGGAAAATAGCCTGCCTCCGCCGAACGGTGACGACCTCCAGTCGCCGATGGGAGAAGGATGGGATCATGCGTACGATTGCGCTTATGTGGTGGTTGAGGCTGCTGTACTACCTTGGCGTTTCGTCCAGTTGGCTTGCCTCTCGTTACAGGAATGTCCGATGAAGTGTCGGGCGATTCTCATGTGCAAGGCTCCAGTTCCCGGGCGAGTAAAAACACGGCTGATGTCTCGTTATACTCCGGTGCAGGCTGCGGCTATTTATTCTCGGATGCTTAGCACGACGGTTTCGCGTGCTGGACGAATATTTGCAGATGTCTGGATTGCTGCCGATGTTCCGGGACATGCGTGCTTTAAGCACCAGGCTTATGAACTTGTGCCCCAAGGGCAGGGGAACTTGGGGCAGCGCATGCTGCGCCTGATGCAGCGCCATTTTGCAAAATCCGCGGATCCCGTCGTGTTCCTGGGCTGCGATTCCCCGCATATGCCGGATGAGCGCATCTTGTTAGCATTTGAGGCTCTTGCGTGGTCCGATATTGTCATTGGTCCCGTGGAGGATGGAGGATACGATCTGTTGGGACTGTGCAGGCCTGTTGAGTCGATCTTCCATGATATCGATTGGGGAGGGCCAACCGTAACCGAGCAGACGCTTGGCGCTCTTGAGCGCGAACACTTCACCGTCCACTTGTTATCGTCTTTTTACGATCTGGATACGCCTGAGGATCTCGCACGATGTGGTTGGGAGTTTATGCATACGGCCTAGACGTCTCGTTCGCCATGGGTGACTGGAAATGCTCGTCTCTGATGTCTACATTAGTTGAAGAGACTAGGTGAACAGGAGGTGGGCAATGTATCATGGTAAACCTATCTGGGTGCTTGCAGCCAATGCGGGTTTTGCCAAGCTCTGGACGGCAGCAAGTCCATCGGCCGATCTAGAAGAGTTCAAGGTTTTTGAGAACCCGGAGGCTCGTTTGCATGAGCGGGATTTGACAAGCGATTTGCCTGGTCGGGCTTTCGATAGCGCAGGAGAGGGGCGGCATGCAATGGAACAGCAGGTTTCACCCAAGAAGGAGATTGCCATTCGCTTTGCCCAAGAGATTGCCCGTTATCTGATCAAGAACAGGGATGCGATGGAAAAGCTTTATGTAGCAGCCGGGCCGGAGTTTCTGGGGCTGTTGCGTCAATCGCTGAACGGCAACTGGGACGATGACCGGTTGGTTGAATTCTCGAAGGATTATACGGGGTTGGATGGGAGAGCATTGCGCTCACGTCTCCCAGACTACCTCTAGGGCCGCGTAAGACCGGACGCATTCTCTTCCAAGATGCACGTCCATCCCGGATCGGCATCCGGGATGGCATCGGCATATGGCAGGTATGGCTTGATGTCGAGGACAGGGGTGCCATCAAGCATGTCGCAGCCCTCAATGTGCAGGGTCAGCCCCGAGATTTTCGTAAGACGGACGGCTGAAAGACCGATGCTGTTTGGCCTATGTGGCGCCCGGGTGGCCAGAACGCCTCGGCGAATTTTAGGTCCCCTGGGGGGCATGACGGTCGGATTCCATCCTTGGTTGAGGTGCATCCAGTACAGAATCCAGATATGGGAGAAGCCATCGAGGTCGGTCAGGGCCTGATGAAGGTTCAGATCTTTGCGTAGGAGGATGCGGGCGGCAGTCTGCCCGCCTAAGCTTGGTTGTCTGGGTGCGGCAAAACGTTCCTGAAATGGGCTTCGCACGATACCAATGGGCGTCATGTCGATGCGCATTTTTGCGCATTGTTCTTCATCCATGGCAGTTGTATAGGACTTCGGTGGCTTCCTGCCACGATGGATCAGTCGTGCTTCGTCCATCATGCTGGCTGTTTTTCACGGATATGCACGACGATCTCTCCATTTTCGACATCGATGAAGGCTGATCCCCCGCGCTGCAGTGCGCCGAACAGGATGGCATCTGCAAGGGGCTGTTTGATCTTATCCTGGATCAGCCTAGCCATGGGTCGAGCCCCCATTTTTGGATCATGGCCATGACGTGCCAGCCACCTTCGTGCCTCGGTCGTGGTCTGAAGATCGACCTTTTTCTCCTGCAGTTGGCATTCAAGCTCGACGAGGAACTTGTCCACAACATGCAGGATTACATCCTCGTCCAAGGGAGCGAATGGGATGATGGCGTCCAGGCGGTTGCGAAATTCTGGTGAGAAGATTCTATTGACTGCGGACAGGACATCCCCAGGTTCGGAACGAGCTTGGAAACCCATTGGGCTCTTCTGTAAATCGAAGGCGCCTGCATTGCTTGTCATGATCAGAATGACCTGACGGAAATCAGCCTGTCGACCGTTATTGTCAGTCAGCTTGCCATGATCCATGACCTGCAACAAGAGGTTGAACAGATCAGGGTGCGCTTTCTCGATTTCGTCCAGCAGCAGAACAGCATGCGGGTGCTTGCTGATTGCATCCGTAAGCAGTCCCCCCTGATCAAATCCCACATAGCCCGGAGGAGCACCGATCAGTCGAGATATGGTATGGGCTTCCATGTATTCCGACATATCGAAACGAATCAACTCGATGCCCATGATGCGTGCCAGTTGCCTGGCCACTTCAGTCTTGCCCACGCCTGTCGGTCCGGTGAATAGAAAACTACCAATGGGCTTTTCTGGATGGGAAAGCCCAGCACGGGAAAGCTTGATGTGAGTGGCCAGCTTATGGATGGCTGCATCCTGTCCGAACACGGAGAGTTTGAGGTTGCGCTCAAGATGAGCAAGGCGCTTGCGGTCCGATGCCTTAACCTGGTGCGAAGGGATGCGCGCGATGGCAGCCACGGTCGTTTCAATGTCATGCACCGTGATCTGTTGGCGTCTTTTGGCTTCTGGGCGCAATCGCATGGCGGCTCCGGCCTCGTCGAGGATATCAATGGCCGAATCGGGAAGGTTCCGTTCATGGATATGACGCTTGGCAAGCTTGGCTGCCTGCTCCAGGGCGGCCAGGCTATATCGGACATTGTGATGCTTCTCGAGCTGGGGCTTCAATCCTTTGAGAATCTCGATGGTGTCCTCAACGCTGGGTTCTGCAACATCGACTTTCTGGAATCGCCGTGACAGCGCACGATCCTTCTCAAACAGGCCCCGGTACTCCTGATATGTCGTTGCGCCCATGCATCGCAGATCACCCTTGGCCAGGGCAGGCTTGAGCAGATTGGAGGCATCCATGGTCCCTCCACTGGTGGCTCCCGCCCCGATGATGGTATGGATTTCGTCAATGAACAAGATGGCGCGGTCTTTTTTCTCCAGTTCCGCCAAAACGCCTTTCAGGCGCTCTTCAAAGTCACCACGATATTTCGTGCCAGCCAGCAATGCTCCCATGTCCAGGGCATACAAGGAGGTGTTCTGAAGAAGATCCGGCACATCACCGTTGACGATGCTTAGGGCCAGGCCTTCGGCAATGGCTGTTTTTCCGACACCCGCTTCGCCCACAAGCAAGGGATTGTTCTTTTTGCGGCGGCACAGGATATGCATTACACGTTGCAATTCATCGTGCCTTCCGATCAATGGATCGATCCGGCCCTCTCGCGCCTGCCTGGTCAGGTCGATGCAGAATTGTTTCAGGGGCGACTTCGAAGCAGCGCTCTTCTCGTTGTGTTCTTCAGCCTCGCTTTGTTCTTTGCGGTTTGCACCGGAGGCCGTTGTTTCCCCATGGGCGATGTGGCTGACGACGTCCAACCTTGTGATGCCCATCTGTTTGAGAAAAAAGACCGCATGTGATTCTTTTTCCGAGAAGATGGCAGCCAAAATGTTTGCTCCTGTCACCTCATGCTTTCCTGCAGCCTGAACCTGCATCACCGCACGTTGGATGACGCGCTGCAAGCCGATGCTGGCCGTGGTTTCCCGTCCGTCATCGGAAAGAATGGCCACATGGTCGCGGATGAAGTCTTCGAGTTGCCGACGCAAGCGAGGCAAATCCGCATTGCACGCTTCAAGCACGGCACGAGCCTCAGGGTTGTTCAGCAGGCCGAGCAAAAGATGCTCCACGGTGACAAATTCGTTACGCCGCAGGTGAGCTTCCTGAAAGATTTCATTGAGCGTCTGTTCAAGCCTGTCGTTCAGTATGCCCATGTTCTCTCCGTTTATGACTCATCACTGTCGCTTTTTTCGATTACACATCGTAACGGATGCCCGGCCTGTCGGCTAGCCCTTTCCACACAGGCCACCTTGCTTTCAGCGATCTCGAAGGGATAGATGCCACACAGGCCGCGCCCCCGATAATGGATCGTGAGCATGATTTCTGTCGCCTGTTCGTGGGATTTCTGGAAATAGGTGACCAGCAGCTCAACGACAAAATCCATCGGCGTAAAGTCATCGTTAAGCATGAAGACCCGATACATGGGTGGCCGCTGCAGTTGAGGTTCGGCCGTTTCTGCATCAGGCTTGCGCACTGCATCCGGTATCCGAATGTTGCCCATGGCCGATATGGTACGCCGGGAATTTATAACTTCCAAGGGAGTGGAGATGTCTTTGCAGTGCATTTTGTGGGATGTGGATGGAACCTTGGCCGAAACTGAACGCGATGGCCACAGGGTTGCATTCAATCTGGCTTTTGAGGAAGCCGGTCTTGATCGGCATTGGGATGTTCCAACTTATGGCGAATTGCTTGCTGTAACGGGCGGAAAGGAGCGTATCCGCTATGATTATGAACGCAGAGGGCTGACACCTCCTTCGGCAGAGGACATTGCCAGGCTTCATGCGGCCAAGACGGGGCATTATCAACGCCTCATTGCTTCCGGACGCATACCACTCAGACCTGGTGTCCGCAGGCTTCTTGAAGAGGCTTACCAGGCCGGTATCACGCTGGGCGTGGCCACGACCACGACACCGGCTGCGCTGGATGCTCTGATCGAGCATTCGTTGGGGCTGGAATGGTTCGAGCGTTTCGCCGTCCTTGCCGCAGGGGATATCGTGCCCGCCAAGAAGCCGGCCCCGGACATCTATCATTATGCCTTGAAACAGTTGGGGGTATCATCCAGGGAATGTCTGGCCATGGAGGACTCCGGCAATGGATGGAAGGCTGCCGCTGCCGCGGGATTGCGCTGTGTGGTGACCATCAACGATTACACGAAGGATCATGACTTCGCAGGCGCGGATCTTGTGGTCTCGGACCTTGGAGAGCCGGATGCTCCTCCTATTCATGTGCTGTCAAATCCCCATGACCTGCAGGATCTGCACCATGTCCGCTTGGAGCATCTGAAACGCATCATGGAGCACTAAATGGAGCTTTTTGACACTCATTGCCATCCAGATTTTCCCCAGTTTGACAAAGACCGTGATGAGGTTTTTCAGCGTATGCATGTGGCTGGCGTGACGCGGATGGTGGCTGTCTCGGTGGAGCTGGGACAATATGAACGTCTCGCAGAGCTGGCAGAAGCGCGCGAGGGCATCTGGTTCTCCACGGGGGTGCATCCTAACCATGTCGTTGATGCTGAGCCTTGTGTGGAGGAACTGTTGCTTCGGGCTTCGCATCCAAAATGCGTGGCCATTGGCGAGACCGGGCTTGACTACTTTCGCCATCGTGTCAGCCCTGCCGCCCAGCAGGAGCGCTTCCGAGTCCATGTCGAGGCATCCAGACTTTGTGGCAAGCCGTTGATTGTGCATATGCGTCAAGCCGATGAGGATGCCCTTTGCCTGATGCGCGAGGCGTGTGCCGAACGAGGCATCATGCACTGCTTCTCCTCAACAAAAGATGTGGCCCGGCAGGCGCTGGATCTTGGCTTTTATATCTCCTTTTCTGGCAATGTCACATTTAAGGGCAATGATTCCCTGAGAGATGTCGCTGCCTATGTACCCCTTGATCGTCTGCTCGTGGAGACCGACGCGCCCTATCTGGCCCCTATGCCATATCGGGGCAAGAGGAATGAGCCGGCCTATGTGCGTGAAGTGGCGGAATGTATCGCCAGAGTCAGGAGCATGAGTTTGGAGGACCTGGCCTATCAGACCACGCAGAATGCGCTGAACGCCTTTTTGCTGAATGAGGAGGAAGCATGAGTTTGCGGACCAACAAGGAGCATCTGGTTATGATTGGCGTCCAGGGAAGTGTGTCGCCTGCCCACCAATGGGCTCCGTTTGAGGTCGGGGCAGATGGTGAGGTCTTTGCCTGGCCATCCACGGGTGGCATTACCTACAATGTCAAGATTGGAGATTCCGTTTTCGGCTGGGCAGGTGAGCATATCGAGCCCGGCGTCTCGGCCACGCTCAGTCACAAGAATCGGAAAGCCGAAGCAGGCTTCCAATTTCTTGCCTGTTGTGGCAACGAGGTGCGTGTGGTGTCCGGGGAGGCCAAGGGCTCGGTGGGAACCGTCGTCGGGCATCATGGCGGCGTTGAGCACTTGATTCTTGATTTCCCAGATGATGTGCTGGACCGCCTGACCTGTGAAGACAAGTTCCTCGTGCGCGGTTTCGGTCAGGGCCTCAAGCTTGTCGATCATCCTGACGTGTATCTGTACAATCTAGATCCGGGTGTGCTGGATGCATGGGGGCTTCGTGAGAGGGAAGATGGCAGAATCGAGGTGCCTGTGCATGCCATTGTGCCGGAGTGTGCCATGGGTTCGGGCATTGGGGCTTTATCCGTGACCACAGGGGACTATGATATTCTTTGCCATGATCAGGACCTTGTGCGTGAGCACGGACTGGATCGCTTGCGTTTTGGAGACTTTGTTGCAGTCATGGATCATGACAACCGTTATGGTCGTACCTACCGAAGGGGAGCTGTGACCATTGGCATTGTCATCCACTCGGACTCTCCTTTGGCAGGGCATGGGCCGGGCATGATGACCTTGATGAGTGCCCTTGGTGGCAAGCTCGTTCCCGTGCTCGACGAGAAGGCCAATCTCGGCATCATCAAGGGAATAGGACGCTTCGTAAGTCCATGACCAAGTGCATGCGCGTGGCCGTGGTACAGATGAATTCGGGGCAGGACAAGCAAGTGAACTTTGCTCGGGCCTCACGCCTTCTTGCCCGAGCCAGGCAGCAGGACGCACGTTGGGCGGTCCTTCCCGAGAATTTCTCTTTCATGGCCGGAGATGACGAATCGCGCGCCCTTTTGGCTGAGAACTTTGACCATTCCGAGACCATGGAGTGGTTGCGTGACCAGGCCAGAAGCCTTGGCATGGGATTAATCGCCGGCGGCGTCCTGTTGCGACTCAAAGGATGGCAAAAGCCTAGGAATATCAGCTGTGTCATCAATGCCAAAGGCCAATGTGTTGCCCGATATGCCAAGATGCATCTGTTTGACGCTGATGTTGATGGTGGGTGTTATCGCGAGTCAGATGCCATCGAGGCAGGCGATGAGCCTTGCATAGTCGATTTGGATGGTATGCTTGCTGGATTGAGCATCTGTTATGATCTCAGGTTTCCTGAGCTATACCGATATTATGCCAGCCGGCATTGTCACGTGTTCGTCGTTACGGCTGCCTTTACTGAAGAAACCGGAGCTGCGCACTGGCACGTTCTCGTTCGTGCGCGTGCCATTGAGAATCAATGCTATGTCTTGGCCAGTGCGCAGCAGGGAGAACATCCAGGTGGTCGCAGAACCCATGGCCACAGTATGATCGTTGACCCTTGGGGGGTGGTGCTGGCCGAGTGTGCTTGTGCAGGCGAGGATATTGCCGTAGCCGATATCGACATGGCCTGTCTTGATCGCGTGCGCCAGCGGCTACCTGTGCTGCGTCATCGCAGACTATGCTGATGCCAGCTCGAGGATAACTTTCGCCGCTTCCCTGTCTCCGTCGGCCTCGACATGAGGATATCTTTTTGGGCTCATTCTTACCTTGTCTAGATGCTCCAACCAGTCGCCAAGTCTGAACGCATGAAGGGGCATTTCATGGCTGGGGGCGTGCTGCTTAAGCCAGTCACGCAGAAAAGGATATTCCGGGAAATGTGGGCGCGGTACATAACAGACGGGTGTCTGGGTTAACCATGCTTCCGCCAGGGTACCGTATCCGGGTTTACAAACGACGACATCTGCCAGCGCCATGAGTTCATGGATGGGAAGGCGCCGAGTATCGATGATATGAACGTTGCCCGGCTTGCCTGCAAACTCATGGCGGTCGGAGGGCATAAAGAAGCTCCAGTCCTGCATTGCGCCAAGCGATGCCAGCTCAAACGGCGGCGCCTTGCTGCCGCCAAACATGACGAGGGCCAGATGTTTCCCTTGCTGTGTTTGTCCAAGCATGTTCAGGGTTTCACGGATAGGCATGCTTGGTTTTCTGCCGATCAGACCAGTAGAGTGGTGGTGAGGGAATGCGGACATGGGCATGGACAGGGGCAGCTTCAGCAGCAGGTCGCATTGCGTATAGGCGAGTCTAATTTGCTCCATGAGCGGCTCAGCTGGCGACAGAAAGGGGGCATAGACTTCATGCCAGTTTAGGCTACCCAGCGCCAGGTTGGGAAGACCTACGCGTTGGGCGGCCGCAAGTCCAAGCGGCGAGATGTTGCTGACCACCAGTTGCGCTCGCATGTTGATCAGCCACTGGGCTTCTCTGAACACGCGCTGTTCCCAGACGCTGTGAAACCTCTTCAGGGCAGCCAATGTTGCTTGCCAGTCCTCCGAGATGGCATCGCGCTGGATTACACCGACGTCCACGGTTGCAGATGTTTGTTCAACGGGGCCGGGCAGGCGAGCGCGGATTTCATGAGGCGGCAGGCTGCTGCGAAGGATTAGGCGCAGGCTTGGCTGTTTTCGCATCAATCGGGCCATCACGGGCGCAACCTGGGCCCAGTGACCCAGGCCATGGGCGCTGACATAGAAAACAATGCAGGTAGAGCGTTTCATGGGCCAAAGCCTGTGGGCTTGGGAGGATAAGTCAAAGCCTGACAAAGACAGCTCCGGACGCTCTTGCTAGACTTCGTGTCATGCAAGAACATGTTTCGATACGGACATGTGTAAGATGACGCAGCCCAGCAGAGAGCAGCTTCGCGCCCATCGGAGAATCTTCTGGGATGCGTGGCAGAAGGCCAATCAGGGCCTTCCTCTGACGGCTCTTGAGGTGCGCATCGCTCGGGTGGTGCGCATGCATCCGGAATACCACCATCTCTTCGACGATCTGGATGCGTTTCTAGATCGGGACTTTCAGGTAGATGATGGCATGAATCCGTACCTTCATCTCTCCCTGCATCTTGCCTTGGAGGAGCAGGTTGCCATCAAGCATCCGCCAGAGGCGGCGATGGCTCTGGAGTCACTGATGCGCCAAGGCCTTGACCGCCACCAGGCACTGCATCAAATGCTGGAGATCCTTGCCGAAGTGGTTTATTACGCCCAGAGGGCGGGCGGTGAACCTGACGTTGCGCGTTATGCGCTGCGTTTGCGCGAGCTTCTTCGAGCATGATTCGCAATATTTTCGTGGCCCTGCTCTTTTTCTTTGGGCCTGCGATGCTTATGTTGGTTCTGCGCAGCTTGCTTTTTCTGATCCGCTATCAATTGGGGCGGAGACGCCATAGAGGGGCCGAAGGCCCGGTGATCATTGATGTGACGCCCGTGGATGAAAAGAAGAGTCCTTCACGTTTTTTCTGGGTGGTGGCCCTGCTTCTTGGAGTGGTGTCCGCCATGCTGGCTTTGTACTTTCTGTCACATGATAGTGGGGAAGAGATTCGTCGGGTGTATGTACCAGCCCATGTCAATGAGCAGGGAGAGGTTGTACCGGGGCATTGGGAGCCAGCGCCATGAATCGGAGGTAATGGGTGGGGCCAGGATCGTTCACATCACTCAAGGCTCTTGGTAGCGTGCGCGCCGATGTTTACGGGAATTGTTCAAGGCCTGGGCCGAATTGTCTCGATCGAGAAGGAAACGGATCAAACGCATATGGTGTTTGAGACGTCTTTGTGCATGGATCGGTGGCGGGCAGGTGACTCGGTTGCCGTTGACGGTTGCTGTCTGACCATCACCGGATTTCCCGGCGATGGTCTTTTTTCCGCGACGCTGTCCGCTGAGACACTCCGCCTGACCCGCTTCCCTTCCGTCACAGTAGGTGAGTGTGTGAATCTGGAACCTGCGCTGCGTGTCGGGGATCCCTTGGGTGGCCACTGGGTGAGCGGTCATATAGATGGCCTGGTCAGGGTCGAGCATGTTGAGTCTGTCGGCGATCATCGTCGACTAACCTGTTCCGTTCCCAATGCTCTTGCGAAATACGTGGTGCGCAAGGGGTCCGTGGCCATCAATGGTGTGAGCCTGACCGTTAATGATGTGCAGGATGCCAAGTTCAGCGTCAATGTGATTCCACATACGCTTGCCTATACCAATCTGGGCCTGCTGAAGGCTGGTGGGTTGGCCAACCTGGAAACGGACTTGATTGGACGCTATATAGAACGCTTGCTGAAGCAAAGGGAGTCTTGATGACCCTGGCGACATGTGAAGAACTGATCGAAGAGCTGCGGTGCGGTCGCATGATCATTCTTGCAGATGATGAGGATCGCGAGAATGAGGGGGATCTGGTCATGGCTGCCGAATGGGTCACGCCTGAAGCCATCAATTTCATGGCGACCCACGGGCGTGGATTGATTTGCTTGGCGCTCACCAGTGAACAGACGAAGCGCCTGAAGCTGCCTTTGATGGTATCCAACACAAACGCGAAATTCAAAACGAACTTCACGGTTTCCATTGAAGCTGCGGAAGGGGTAACGACCGGTATTTCGGCCTTTGATCGCGCCCACACCATTCGTACGGCCATCAATCCGGAAGCGAAACCAGAGGACATTCATTCTCCTGGCCATGTGTTTCCGTTGGTGGCACGCGATGGGGGTGTCCTTGTTCGCGCCGGACATACGGAGGCCAGTATCGATCTTGCCCGCATGGCCGGCCTCAATCCTTCCGGGGTGATCTGCGAGATCATGAATGAGGACGGGACAATGTCCCGCATGCCGCAGCTTAAGGAGTTTGCCAAAAGGCATGGCCTGAAAATCGGATGCATTGCGGACATCATTCGTTACCGTCTGAAACATGATTCGCTGGTCAAGCGGGAAGTCGAAGTCCGTATGCCGACAGAATTTGGTGAGTTCACGATGTACGGCTATTCCAACAGGGTCGATGCAGCCGAACACGTTGCACTGGTTATGGGAAAACCGGGTCCGGAAAAGCCAGTGCTGGTTCGGGTTCATTCCGAATGCCTGACCGGAGATGTGTTTACCTCGCGGCGTTGTGATTGCGGATCCCAGCTTCATGCAGCGATGCGCCAGATTGCGGAAGAGGGTGAAGGAGTCATTCTTTACTTGCGTCAGGAAGGACGAGGGATTGGACTGCTAAACAAGCTGCGGGCTTACAAATTGCAGGATGAGGGTCATGATACGGTCGAGGCAAACAGGAAGCTAGGTTTCAAGGCAGACTTGCGTGACTATGGCATTGGTGCCCAGATCCTGAGGGACATTGGGCTGCGAAAATTACGTTTGCTAACCAACAATCCCAAGAAGATCATTGCCCTTGATGGATATGGCCTGGAGGTTGTCGAGCGGGTCAAGCTGCAGGTCTGTCCTCATGAAGAGAATATCCGCTATCTGAAAACCAAGCGCGAGAAGCTGGGGCATCTTCTAGACGTGGAAGGAGAGGAACATGAGTCTTGATGCGCCTCAACTGGAGGGAAACGTCGATGCATCGGGGCTTAGCGTCGGCATTGTGGTCAGCAGGTTCAATGAGTCCATCACGCGGGAGCTGCTCAAGGGCGCCGAACGTGCCTTGCTTGAGCATGGTGCAGCGTCGGATGCCTTGACAGTTTGTTGGGTGCCGGGTGCTTTTGAGATAGGAACCATCGCCCAGGCCATGGCCGAGAGCGGTCGTTTTGATGCGATTGTTTGCCTGGGATGTGTGATTCGGGGTGACACTGCGCATTTCGACTACGTATGCCGTGGGGCGATGGATGCCATTGGACGGATTGCCAGCCGGGGAGATGTCGGAGTTGGCAATGGGGTGCTGACCGTGGACAACGAGGAACAGGCATGGGAGCGTGTCGGTGGGAAACATGGGCACAAGGGCGAAGAAGCAGCCCTGACGGCCATCGAGGTGGTACGGCAGTTGCAGCGACTGGGGCTGAAATAATGGCCAATCGACATCAATCCAGAGAATCGGCATTGGAAGTGCTTTATGCTTGGCACAACGCAGGCCAGGATGATGCAATGGTGCCTTCTCTTCTGGCAGGCAGGCTGTCCCTGGAAGAACGCTCATCCCAGGATCAGGTATATTTGCGTGAGGCAGTGTTGGGTGTCATCGCGCAGGTGGGCGAAATCGATGAATTGATTCGCGGGGCCATTCGCGGCCGCAGCCTCAAATCGGTTGCGCATATCGAGCACAATGTGCTGAGACTGGCCATCTGGGAGATGCTGAACCGGCTGGAGATACCCTACAGGGTCATTATCAACGAAGCATTGGAGTTGACACGTTCATATGCTGGCGAACCTGCCCGCGGTTTCATCAATGCAGTCCTAGACAACCTTGCACGAAAACTCAGGCCCGAGGAAACAATGAGGAGCAAATCATAAGCTTGAGCAGCTCAGCGGGGAAAAGCCCATCGATGTTCCCTGAACATAACAATTTCGATTGTCTTCGGCTGGTGCTGGCCCTGATCGTGGTGCTGTTTCATCTTGCGGTCCTGAGTGGAGCCCATGAATTAGGCTTTTTGGCCAGCTACTTTAGTGGGAACCTGGCTGTTGATGCCTTTTTTGTCGTGAGTGGGTTCCTCGTGTACATGAGCTTCGAACGCTCGCGCAGTCTTGGGCATTATTTCGAGAAACGTATCCGGCGTATTCTTCCTGCCTATGTGACTGTCGTGGTCATTTGCTCCTTGGCCTTCTTCGCCCTTTCAACCTTGCATGCTTCCGAATATTTTGGCCTAGACTGGTTGCGGTATCTTGCAGCTAACCTGTCGTTTCTCAATTTTCTGCATTCGACGCTTCCCGGAGTTTTTGAGCAGAACCGGCTGCAAGCCGTGAATGGAGCCTTATGGACCATCAAGGTTGAGGTCATGTTCTACCTCGTTCTTCCTGCTCTGGCATGGGCTTCAGAAAAGATGCCCCGATGGGCATGTTTCACCGTTGTCTATGTGCTTTCCATCATCTATTCCCTGGTGCTGACCAGCCTAGCTAAAGTTCACCCGCAGTATCTCGTGTTTGAGCGACAATTGCCCGGTCAGTTGGCCTTTTTTGTTTCCGGCATGTTACTTTATGTCTATTATGAGCGTTTTAGATCCTTGGCTATATATGTGATAGGGCCGGCCTTTCTGCTTGTCGTGTTCGGGCGCCATGCGCACTGGCTTTATCCGCTTTATCCGCTGGCCTTGGGGTGTGTGGTAGTCTATGTGGCCACGGTGTTTCCCTATCTGGGGAATTGGGGGCGTTTCGGGGATTTATCCTATGGGGTCTACATCTGGCATTTCCCGTTGATCCAGGCATTGGTTGCCCTGGGCGCTTTTGAGATCTCTCCATGGGGCGGGTTCCTATTGACTCTTTTGGGTGTGCTCATGTTTGCCTGGCTTTCCTGGCATTTCGTCGAACGGCCCTTTCTGCGCAGGAGTTCCCACTATCGGCAGGCTGAGCTTGCTCCCAAGGTCCAGCTCCATCAGTATCATCGCTAGACCTTCGAAGAAGAGGGGGGACGACGGATGGCCGAGGTTTACGCATTCATCAATTCGCCAACGATGGTCTATATTTTTGCAGGGACCATGGCGCTCATTGCCATCGGACGTCTGGTTGCCTTCGTGGGGGAACGACGTGCGCAGTTGCTGTTGACCTCCATTGTTTCCTTAGCCGGCGCCCTGATCGGTTACTCCTCGATGAGTCTCACCCCGATGTTTATCGCCATCGGCGTCAATTGGTTGTTGACTGCCTTTCTCAATCGAAATCTTTAGCGGGATTTCTCAATTCCATGATGTTTCTGCTATAGTCAGCTTCCATGAAGGCTTGGGGGACGCATCTTACATCCGCAATGGTGCAGTTGCTTCTGCTGCTGTTGTTGGCTTGGGTGATACTGGATTTTTGGCAGGCCATGAACATCAGCCAAAAGACACCATCGCTGGAACAGGTATCCCTGAAGGATGAGTTGTCGAAGGTGGATGTGGAGCAGATATTGCGTGTGCCGCTGTTCGGTGCAGAGCAGTCTAGGCCCAAAAAAGCGCAAGCACAAAAGGTTGTCAGAAGTCCCTTGCATCTGGAGGTGCTCGGCCTTGTTTCTGCCGGCGAGCAATCGGCGGCGATTCTGAAGGTCGACGGCAAGCAAGAGGTGTTTTTTGTCGGAGATGTCATCCAGCCTGGCGTGGTGCTGCATGCCGTCGAGGGCAGCGGTATCATCGTCGATCGTCATGGAAGGCTGGAACGGATTGACTTGCCAGTCCAGAAGCCCCCAAAAGCTGGATGAGTCTCGTGCTGCATG
Source organism: Zetaproteobacteria bacterium (assembly GCA_003695905.1). Taxonomy (GTDB): domain Bacteria; phylum Pseudomonadota; class Zetaproteobacteria; order Mariprofundales; family Mariprofundaceae; genus J005. Next base: position 38,905 of record RFGS01000075.1, read on the forward strand.
GCAGGTTCACAGGCTGGGCCCTGAGCATGATGGCAGATTGGGAGGTGATAGAACGGTGAACATGCTTCGCGCGGCGGTTTTGGCGGTCTTTTTTTTCCTGCTCCTGCCTGGAGTCTCCAGCTCATGGGCCAAAGATGTGACGTTCAATTTCAAGAATGCCGACATTCGCGCCTTTATTGAATTTGTAGCTGGCTTCACCGGCAAGAATTTTCTCGTTGACAATCGTGTCAAAGGTACCGTGACCATCATTTCCCCCACGCCAATCCCTGAAGAGCAGGCCTATGAGGTTTTCCAGTCCGTTCTGGAGCTCAACGGCTTCGCAACGGTTCCGAGCGGATCCGTCATCAAGATTGTCCCGCGGGCTGAAAGCAAGCACATGGCGCTTCCGCTGATCACCAAGAAGGGTGTCGAAGACGATGAAATGGTGACACAGGTTTTGCGGCTTAGGTATGCCGATGCCCAGCAACTGGCTGCCCTGATCCGTCCGTTGATTCCACCCAATGGCCACCTTGTCGCTTACCCGCGTGGCAATATGCTGATGATCACGGACAGTGCCAGAAACATCGAACGCATTACGCGTATCCTTTCAGTCATGGATCGAAAGGATGCCGTTGGCGTGAAATTGTTCACGCTGAAGCATGCCTCGGCGGACAAGCTGGCGGTTACCCTAAATAATCTCTATGGTGCCCAGGGAGCAGTCCAGCCCGGACAATCGGGACATGCTCTAAAAGCCTTTGCACATCAGCCGGGAAACATGCTGGTGGTTGTAGGGGCTCCGCAACTGGTCAATGAAATTGGCGCAGTGGTGGCCAAACTGGACAAAGCCCCGAGGGCTGACCAGGGGCGATTGCAGGTGCGTTATTTGCAGCATGCGAAAGCGGCGGATATCGCCAAGGTGCTCAGTCAGTTGATCGGCAGTGCCTCGGCCTCCGGGGCTGCTGGTCCCAAAGGGGCTGGGCGACCAGTCTTCGTCAGCGACATCAAGGTCGTAGCTGATGAGGCAACCAATGCCTTGTTGATCACTGCGGATCCAGCGGACATGGCTGCTCTCGACCGCATCATCGAGAAACTGGACATACGAAGGCGTCAGGTGCTGATCGAGGCCCTGATCGTGGAGGTTTCCTCCAACACCGCGCAGCAGTTCGGCATTGAATGGCGGGGATTGAAAACCCTTGGTAAGCCTGGTTTTAGGCCTTTTGGCGGGACAACCTTCGGCTCGCAGACAGGAAAAACCATCGGTGACATTGCCGCCGATCCCTTCAACCCTGGCAACGGACTGATTGTGGGTGTGGCTGACGGAACCGTGAGCTTTGGTGGCAAGACGGTTTTGAACATAGCCGGCCTGGCCAGGGCTCTAGAAGCCAATGGAAACTCCAATATTTTGTCGATGCCGAATCTGCTGACCATGGACAATGAGGAGGCGGAGATCATTGTCGGCCAGAACGTTCCGTTCATAACCGGCCAGAGTCAGACCCAAGGCGGCGTGGCCAATCCGTTCCAGACCATTGAGCGGAAAGACATAGGCCTGACGCTTAGGGTCAAGCCCCAAATCTCGGAAGGTGATAATGTGAGACTGGAGCTCTACCAGGAGATTTCCAGTTTGGCCGCGAATCCGGGGGTGCAGGGTGCTGATCTGATTACCAACAAGCGGTCAGTGAAAACGGTTGTGCTTGCTCGGGATAGCCAGATGATTGTTTTGGGCGGATTGATCCGCAATGATCAGACCTCAAGCGTGCAACGCGTTCCCTGCATCGGTGCCGTGCCGCTGCTGGGAGAGCCTTTCAAGTTTACAGACAACAGACAGCAAAAGACCAACCTGATGGTTTTTCTCGTTCCCCATATTCTCTCGACAGGTCATGATGCTGAAGAGATCACCAACGAGAAATATTGGGATATTCGGGATAGGTATGAAACGCCGGTGTCTGGTGGGACGATTCTTTTCCCGCGCAAACAGGGTACCTTGCCAAAGCTAGGGGCACCTGCAAGGAAGCCTTCCCCGGCAAAACCGTCAACCAAGGGGACGGCGAAGCCCTGATGCGTACGGTTGCCCGCCTGACTGTTGATCAGGTAGACGTTCAGCGTGCCTTGGCTTTCCAGCTGCCACAACTGCGTCAGGGATGTTTGGTGCCATTGCTTGATCGTGACAGTGATTCGGATGTCATGCATGTGGCCGTGTCAGCAGACAGGCCCTTACCATGGCCTTTGATGGATGATGTCCGGCGCAAGTTTGGATGTGAGGTCATCCCCGTGCTGGCCCCGGAGGAGCAGATCCTTCTTGTTCTGAACCAAGTCTTCGATATGGCCTCGGCCTCAGCCGAGAAGATGTTGGAGGACCTTGTTGAGGAAGGCGACCTTGTGCGGGAGATCGAGGAGGTCGGTGATCTACTGGAGGCCGATGATGATGCTCCGGTCATCCGATTGGTGAATACCCTGATTTCCCAGGCATTGAAGGATCGGGCCAGCGATATCCACATCGAGCCTTTCGAGAAAGAGGTCAAGGTCCGTTTCAGGATCGATGGGGTGCTGCATACCGTCGTGCATCCACCCAAGGGGGTGCAGGCGGCCCTGATCAGCAGAATCAAGGTCATGGCAGGGCTCGATATAGCTGAAAAGCGCCATCCTCAGGATGGGAGGTTTCGAGTCAGGATTGCGGGCAGGGATGTTGATGTTCGCGTTTCAGTTTTGCCTACGGCTTTCGGTGAGCGCGTTGTTCTTCGTCTGCTGGACAGAGGTATGCGCATGCTGACCCTGACCGAATTGGGTATGAGCGATGCCCAACTGAAGCTTATTCGACGGGCCGTGCATGCTCCCCATGGCATAGCTTTGGTCACGGGACCGACGGGTTCGGGGAAAAGCACAACCCTATATGCAGCCCTGATGGAGGTGGATCGCAAGAATCGCAATGTGATGACCATAGAAGACCCCATTGAATACCAGCTTGAGGGTGTCGGGCAGATGCAGGTCCAGCCGAAGATAGGCGTCGATTTTGCGACGGGTCTGCGTTCAATCCTGCGACAGGATCCCGATATTGTGATGATTGGGGAGATAAGGGATCTGGAAACGGCCGAGATCGCGATTCAGGCTTCCCTGACCGGACATCTTGTGTTTGCCACGTTACACACCAATGATGCCTTGTCATCCATTGTCCGCCTGCAGGACATGGGTGTTGAATCCTATTTGGTGGCTTCATCCCTTTTGCTTGTGCAGGCCCAACGCCTTGTCAGGAGGCTATGTCCGCATTGTAGGCGGGCGCGGGAGCCAAGGGCCGAGGACTGGCTCGCACTGAACGTGGACCCCGGGCGATTCAGCCATGTTCAGACCATCTATGATGCCGTTGGTTGTGCCCACTGCATGCAGACCGGGTACTGGGGGCGAATTGCCATCTATGAGATGACCATGATCTCGGATGCCTTGCGGAACCTGATCCATGAGGGCAAGGGCTTGCTTGCCCTGCGAAGACAGGCACGCAAGGAGGGGATGCAAAGCCTTAGGGAGGATGGGGCTCGTCATGTTGAAGCTGGCCTGACCACGGTAGATGAAGTGCTCCGTGTGGCCAGGGAAGAAGCGGTTGTAGTCGAGGCATGAGCCTTTACGCTTATGAAGCCTTGGACAGGCACGGCCGGAGTCGCAAGGGCGAAGTGGAGGCGGCATCAGAACGTCTGGCTCGGCAACAGCTCAAGAAACAAGGCTTGGTGGTCCGCAGTCTTCAAGAGGTTCATCCGCAAAGGTCCGGAACTCACAGGGATCGAGGCTCGCATGAGCGATTGAAGGCAAGTGAGACCTCATTGTTCCTCGAGCAGCTGGCCACGCTTGTATCGGCAGGCATGACGCTTACGGATGCTCTGGAGTCGATTGCCGATTCCGCAGAGAATAGACGAACCAGGCGGGTTATCCTGGCTTTACGTCAGCAGATTCTGGAAGGCTCTTCCTTGGCTCAGGCGCTAGCTAGTCAGCGGTTCGAGGAAGTAATCTGCAACATGGTTGCTGCCGGCGAGGAAACCGGACAGCTTGAAGCCGTAGCAGTGCGCTTGGCTGAATTGCTGTCAAAACGCCAGCAGCTCAAGCAGGATTTGCTGTCCGCGACCCTTTATCCTCTCATCATCCTTTTGTCGGGTCTGGGTGTAATGCTGTTTCTTCTGGCCGTCGTCGTGCCTCAGGTGGTCAGCGTTTTCGCCCATGCTGGTGCGGATCTGCCTTGGCTGACCAAGATGGTGATTGCTTTGTCGACTTTTCTTCGTGATGACGGGAAATGGGTCATGCTTTTCCTGTTGGGATTGCTTGTTGGCTGTCATTATCTTTTTCGCCTGCCCACGTGGCGGGCGCGGCGCGACAAGGCGGTGTTGAAGCTTCCTTTGCTGGGAGCCCTGTTTGCCAAGGTCGAGATGGCCCGGTTTGCCAGAACGCTTGGCATGCTGATGTCGGGCGGTGTACCCGTATTGGCGGCGCTTCATATTGCGAATCAGAGCTGGACCCTGATTCCTCTCAGAAAGCTTGGTGAGCGGGCTCGGGAACAAGTCAGGGAAGGGGGGAGCCTGTCGCGTGCCCTCGGAGGACATCCGAGCATGCCCCGGCTTGCCTTCAGTCTCATGGAGGTCGGAGAAAAAAGCGGCAGACTGGACAATATGCTAGTGCGCCTCGCGGACCACTTCGAACGCGACGTCGCCCGGCTGCTGAAGCGTTTCCTGACCATGGCTGAACCGATACTGATTCTTTTCATGGCCTTGTGCGTCGGCGCGCTCGCCATGGCCATTCTTCTGCCTATCGCACAGATGAATGAGTTGGTTCGATGAGGTCTGTTTTTGCCATCATGGTTCTGATGTTTTTGGCTGCCGGCCATGCATTCGCCGCGGAGCCTGTCTCGCAGACTGATCGCATGGCCTATGAATCATGGATCGCCAAGGCAGCCCAAGGGGATCTCCGCTCTTCCGTGAAGGGGCTGAACCAACTGGCGGCAAGACTTCCCTCGGACTCGATCTGGCACGAACGCTGTCAAATGGCGTCATTACTGCTGGAAATGCGCCGACAGCGCTCGACTCATCTTCCCCCCATAGCCATGCCGACCATAAGTTACAGGCTTGTTGAACGGAAATGGCGGCAGTTGGAACAGTTGGCACCTCCTCCACCCAGCTGGCTGGTGTTGGCTGGTGCCGTAGTCGTTCCGGGAGGCGGACATGCGATCATGGGACGATGGCATGATGCCTGGGTCTCATTCGTCATGACAGGCTTCATGGTCTGGCTGACATGTTGGGCTTTCAGGCGTCGTATGGGACCAGTGACCGTCTTTTTCGGGGTCATGACAGTCTGGCTCTGGGGAGGGACCATTTTTTCGGCAGTTTCTCTACATGAACGCTTTTTTGC
>RFGS01000076.1 GCA_003695905.1 Zetaproteobacteria bacterium
AGCAGGCAGAAACCGGCGGCCAGCACCTGCAAGGCAAAAACACCCATGGACAAGGCAGAAAGCCTTCGTCTCATGCGTTTACTCAACTGGCCGAAGATCGACATGCTGCCGACACTATACTTGGCATTTTGAAAAAACAATCCCTGGCCATTCAAGCAAGTTTGTGATGCGGCAGAAGCCAGCCGCAAATCCAACTAATCACTTGGCTCATCCTCATGCCATTGGACAAGCATCGACCAACGGGGAAGGAAAGCCGGCACACGCTTGCGGTAATCAGCATATTCGGCATGCTCCCGGAGCATGCGCTGCTCCTCAAACCGCGAACCGACCACGAAATAGAGACAAACGCACAAGGCGAGATTCAGGCTGTTCACCGTTTGCACCGGACTGGCCAGCAGCAGCATCATGAAGCCAGTGTACATTGGGTGACGTACCCAGCGATAGACACCCTCTTCATGGAAAGGATCGCACTTTCCCTCGACTGCAGTCAGACCAAGAAAAGCCCTCACATTGAATGCCCGCAGTGAGGCGATGACGAGACAAAGCCCGGCAAATTGGAGCGCAACCAGGATCCAGCGGCCAAGGCCATGAACCGTATACAGGGGCGCATCCGGCAAGGCATGCACGTATCCAAGCCAAGCTATCGTGCTTGCCATGGCCAAGATGGAATAAAGCAGGCGATAAGCACGTCTGTCCAAACCGAGCCGCATACCGAGACCCTTGCATATTTGCGTGGCCAGCAGACTGTGAACAAACGCAAAAAGGCAACCCGATACCCATATTCGCCACATCATGCTTCACAAACGACACTCTTGATGTTGACGAACTCCCGCAAACCCGGCACTCCCAGCTCCCGGCCATACCCGCTTTCCTTGACCCCACCAAATGGCAGGCGCGGATCGGAGACCACAAAGCCGTTGATCGCGATATTGCCCGCTTCCAGACTTGCTGCCAGCTCGAGTGCACGTTGTTCATCCCGACTGAAGATACCAGCACCAAGGCCATACCTGCTGGCATTGGCAAGCCTTAGGGCCTCCTGCTCATCCCGAGCCCCAACCAATACGGCCACCGGACCAAACACCTCTTCCTCGAAGGCAGGCATGTCTGGACGAACCCCCTCAAGCAGGGTCGGCGGATAAAGATATCCTGGCCCGGATGGAATCTGGCCCCCGATTACGCACCGGGCACCTGCCTGAAGAGTGCGTTGAACTTGATCGTGCAAGGTCTGGCGCAAATCCTCGCGCGCCAGTGGCCCGACCTCGGTGCTTTCCTCCATCGGATTGCCGCAGCGCAATGCGCGCATCTGTCCTAGCACGCACTCGCGGAAGTCATCATAGACATCATCAACCACAATCCAGCGCTTGGCCGCAATGCATGTCTGACCCGAATTGAGCATGCGACCGGCAACACACTGCCGAGCTGCAAGCTCCACATCAGCATCCGCCAACACGAGATAAGGATCCGATCCCCCCAGTTCCAGCACACTCTTTTTCAGATACCGGCCGGCCAAGGCCGCCACGGCCCGCCCAGCCCGTCGGCTCCCTGTCAGGGAAACGGCTGCCACGCGGGTATCAGCCACCAGTTTCTCGACCGCCGCAATGTCGATGACCACTTGGTCATAAGCCTCGATGCCGGCCTCATGAAACCATCGAACCAGCATACCTGAACAGCGACCGACATTCGGAGCGTGCTTGATAAGAACGGCATTGCCCGCCAGAAGAGCCGGCACGGCAAAACGAAACACCTGCCAGAACGGAAAATTCCAGGGCATGATACCGAGAATCAGCCCCAGAGGCTCATATCGGATCCAGGCGCGCCTGTTGCCATCCAATTCCATCGGTTCCGCCTGCAGGAAACGACCACCATGCTCAGCCATGTATCGACAAAGCCAAGCGCACTTGCGGATTTCAGCCCTGGCCTGCACGATCGGTTTGCCCATTTCCCGAACCATGATCCTGGCTGCATCCTCGATGCCCGCCTCACACAGCTTCGCCAATCTAACCAAGCATGCCTCGCGCTCAGAAATCGCCCGTCTCCTCCATGAATACTGAATCGAACACAGGGTCTCAACGCGCTCGTTCACCCGGACTGCATCATCAAGTGGCACGACCGACCAGCATTCACCTGTCCAAGGATCAATGGATTTCCACATGGGCCAACCCCCATTTCATGGCATAATCTTGTACGAAACGGAAGCCTTACATCAAAAGCGCCCGCATTTGCGGGCGCTTGCATGTCAGAACGGGATATCGTCGTCTGCCGGCATATCCGGAAAATCTGGGCTTCCAGCGAAGGGGTCGGGTTCCTGTCCACCACCATGACTAGGCAGCCCCTCCGACGGAGTGGAACCCGGCTCACGGGCACCACCGGCAGTTCCACCGAGCATCTTCATTTCGCTGGCTCGGATTTCCGTCGTGTAACGGTCATTGCCCTCTCGATCCTGCCATTTCCTGGTTTCGATCCGCCCCTCGATGAACACGCGGCTGCCCTTTCTCAGGTACTGACCGGCAATCTCCCCAAGACGTCCCCATAGGACAACCCTGTGCCACTCGGTGCGTTCCTGCTGCTCGCCATTGCGATTCTTGAAACGCTCTGTGGTCGCCAGCCGGATATTGCACACGCATGTTCCATCCTGTGTATAGCGCGTTTCCGGATCAGCTCCCAGATTCCCGATCAAAAAGACCTTGTTCAGCATCCATGCCCCCTATGCTAGCGCTCCCGAAGGAAACGAAACCAGCAGACTAGGTGGTGGAGCGGTGGCTTTCAACCATCCGTTCCTTCATCAAATGCTGTCGCAAATAGCGGCCCGTCCAAGAGGTTGAGCAATCCATGACCTGTTCTGGCGTGCCGGCGACGACCACCTGGCCACCCCTGTCGCCCCCTTCAGGGCCCATATCCACGATCCAGTCCGCCGTCTTGATCACGTCTAGGTTGTGCTCGATGACGATCACCGTATTTCCCCGGTCCACAAGGGTGTGCAGCACATCCAGCAACTTGGCCACGTCATCGAAATGAAGTCCAGTTGTCGGTTCATCGAGAATATAGAGTGTATTCCCCGTCGCCTTCCTGGCCAGTTCCCTGGACAGTTTGATACGCTGGGCTTCACCTCCGGATAGAGTCGTTGCGGACTGCCCCAGGCGGATGTAGCCGAGCCCGACCTGCTGAAGCGTCGACAGACGATGCTTGAGTTGAGGAATGGCGTCAAAGAACGCCGATGCTTCATCCACGGTCATATCCAGCACATCGGCGATGGTTTTCCCCCGATAGCGAATGTCCAGTGTCTCACGATTGTACCGTTTGCCTTGGCAAGATTCGCAGTGCACATAAACATCCGGGAGAAAGTGCATCTCCACCTTGATGATCCCATCGCCCTGGCAAACCTCACAGCGTCCTCCCTTCACATTGAAGGAAAAACGCCCGGGCTTGTAGCCCCGCGCTCTGGCCTCTGGCACTTGGGCAAACAATTCCCGAATGGGGGTGAAAACGCCTGTGTAAGTGGCCGGATTGCTTCGAGGTGTCCGACCGATCGGACTTTGATCAATGTCAATGACCTTGTCGACAAGCCCTTCCCCGATCAACGCCTCATGCGCGCCAACCCGCTCCGTCTTCAGCCCCTTGCTGCGCGCAAAGGCACGAAATAGGGTATCAAGCACCAAGGTGGACTTACCACTGCCTGAAACGCCAGTCACACAACAAAAACGCCCCGTGGGAAATTTTGCCTCGACTCCCTTGAGATTATGCTCGCTGCAGCCGCGCACGCCAATGACGGGATGTTCGGCAGCAACGGGACGCCGTTCGGGGACGGAAATCATCCTGCGTCCTGAAAGATAGTCCGCTGTCAACGTATCGGCCTTCAAGATGGTTTCCAGTGGCCCTTGAGCCACAACCTGCCCACCATGCTCACCAGCTCGCGGGCCCATGTCGATGATCCAGTCGGCCGAACGGATCGCATCCTCATCGTGTTCAACGACAATGACCGAATTACCCAGATCCCGCAGGCGCTTCAATGTTGCAAGCAGACGATCATTATCGCGCTGATGAAGACCAATGGAGGGCTCATCGAGAATGTAGAGGACTCCGACCAGTGCAGATCCGATCTGCGTGGCCAGCCGAATGCGCTGAGCCTCTCCACCAGAAAGCGTACCAGAAGCCCGGTCCAGGCTCAGATAATCAAGGCCAACCTCGATCATGAATCCCAAGCGCGAGCAAATCTCCTCCAGTAGTCGCTCGGCAATGGCAAGCTGAGATCTTCCGAGCTGGAGGCCCTGCACCCAATCCTTGCAGGCACGCAGCGGCATAGCCACAACCTCGGGCAACGATTTGCCCTCTATGAGCACATGGCGTGCCGCGAGATTCAGTCGGCTGCCATCGCACGCTGGACATGGAATCGTGTTGATATATTGGGCGAGCATCTCACGGACGTCATCATTCGTCGCCTCCCGATAACGGCGCTCAAGACTCGGCAAGACGCCCTCGAACGAGCGTTCAACCACCCTCGTGCGCCCACCCATCTCATAACTGAAGCGAACCTTTTTCCTGCCCGTGCCATAAAGAATCGCCTTCTTCGCCTGTTCTGGTAGATCGCGAAAAGGAACATCCATATCAATGCCGAGATGCCTGGACACAGCCCTAAGAGTCTGCTGGAACATGAACGTCTCACGTCCGGCCCAAGGGCGAATGGCGCCTTCAGACAAGGAAAGCCCCGGATCCGGGACCACAAGTTCCGGATCAAACACCGTCCGACTTCCAAGACCATCACAGGTTGAGCAAGCCCCCATCGGAGAATTGAAGGAAAAAAGCCGTGGCTCGATCTCCGGATATGAAATTCCACATGAAGCGCAGGAAAACCGTTCCGAATACAGGTGTTCCTCGCCATCGATCAGGGCGATGAGCATGCCATCCCCATAACGCAATGCCGTCTCCACGGAATCGGCAAGCCGGGTGCGAATACCATCCCGGATAACCAGGCGATCCACAACCAGTTCTATATCGTGCTTGATGTTGCGATCCAGCTCGGGCGCTTCCTCAAGTGCATGGATCACACCATCAATGCGGACTCGCACAAAACCATCTTCCCCGGCCTTTTCCAATTCCCTGCGGAACTCCCCCTTCCTGCCACGCGCAATCGGTGCCAGTAACTGCACGCGCGTACCCTCATCAAGATGTTCGAGATGCTCGATGATCTGGCTGGCAGGCTGCGAACGAATGGGTTGGCCACATCCGTAACAATACGGCTGGCCAATACGAGCGAACAGTAGGCGCAGGTAGTCATATACCTCGGTGATCGTGCCCACCGTGGAGCGTGGATTCCGGCTCGTGGTCTTCTGTTCGATGGAAATGGCCGGGCTTAGACCATCTATGGCATCAACATCCGGGCGTTCCATCATGCCAAGAAACTGCCTCGCATAGGCTGACAACGACTCGACATATCGCCGCTGTCCCTCGGCGTAAAGCGTATCAAAAGCCAGAGAGGACTTGCCGGAGCCGGAAACGCCGGTAATGACCACGAGCTTGTCCCGCGGAATCTCAAGTGAGATGTTTTTCAGATTGTGTACCCGTGCACCCTGCACCCTGATACTCGAACCGTTCATGACATGGCTCCTTGAATGCAAGCGGCGCATTCTATGTACGACCCGCCCGTGGGCAATGCACTACATCAGATCGTACGGATCGACGTCCACCTGCACTCGAACGGCCGGGCCCGCATCCAGATGCTCCAACAAGGGCGCTAGCTTCCAGGGAAGGCTCTGGCGATGGCCATCACGGACCATGAGTTCGACACGGAAACAGCCCGCCAAACGCTCAATCGGACAATTCATCGGACCAACAAGGTCAACATCCCACTGCTTGCTTTGCTTCCTCAAAATCTCCCCCATACTCTCCGCCACTCCCCATGCGCTTGCATGACGACGGGAGCTGAACACCAGACGAACCCAGCGGGCGTATGGTGGGAACCCAAGTGCCCTGCGCAGCTGCAACTCATCATCAAGCACCCTTTGCTCGCGCCCAGGGCAGAGACGCTTCAGCCATACAGCATCCGGCATGCGGGTCTGAATCAACACCCGGCCAGCCTGCTCACCTCGCCCGCAACGACCCATGACCTGAACCATCTGCTGCCACCATCGCTCACCGGCACGAAAATCAGGAAGCCCCATACCCAAGTCAGCATTGAGCACGCCCACAAGCGTCACATTCGGAAAGTGATGCCCCTTGACCAACATCTGAGTCCCAATCAAACCGTGAATCCGCCCCTTCGAGAATTCCTGCAACACCTCTTGCAAAGCAGGCATGCTGCGCACCGAATCCCGGTCAAAGCGGGCAAAACGATATGCGGGAAATCGTTCGGACAGCCAATCCTCAATGCGCTCAGTCCCCTCACCCAACGGCAGCAACTCGCTCTCTCCGCAAGCATCGCATGCAGGGGTAACTTTTCTGGCATAATTGCAGAAGTGACACCGCAGCCTTGATACCCTCCTATGCAGCGTCAGACGCATGCTGCAATGCGGACACTCGGCAATATGCCCACAAGAACAGCACTGCAAAGCCGGCGCAAAGCCGCGGCGATTGAGAAAAAGGATCATTTGCTCCCCTTGATCCAGGACTTTTTGCATGGCCTCAGCCAACTGGGGGCTGATCAGGACCTCCTGATCGCAACTTCTCAGGTCGATGATCTCAGGCTCCGGGGGGGCAGGCGCAGCGATACGCTCAGGCAGTTTCAGCAACCGGTACTGACCTTCTTTCGCTAGGCGCCAGCTTTCCAGGCTGGGCGTGGCCGACCCCAGCACGATGGGAATCCCAAGCTCCTGGGCAAGCAGAACGGCCGCATCCCGCGCAGAGTAGCGAACCCCCTCCTGCTGCTTGAACGATGCATCGTGCTCCTCATCTACGACAATCATGGCAAGCCTGGGCAGCGGCAGAAACAGTGCCGAGCGCGTGCCGACCAGCACATCAATCTCGTCAAGACGGGAGATCATGCTCCATTTCTCCCGCTGCGAAAGCCCGGAGTGCCAGACGCCCACGCTGCTGCCAAATCGTGAGCATACGCGCTGCAGCCACATGGGCGTCAATCCAATCTCCGGCACCAAGACCAAGACCTGGCGACCCTGTTCGATCCATCGGGAAGCAGCCTGCAGATAGACCTCCGTTTTGCCTGACCCGGTACATCCAAAAAGCAGGAAAGGCGCGAATGTCTCTCCAGCCGCCATGATCGCTTGCAAGGCGCCGGCCTGTCTGGCAGTCAGCGCATGCGGAGCCTCTCTGATCGGCTGGACTTTCACTGCCGACCCACCCCGCCGGAGCTCGATGACCCCTAGCCGCAGGGCCTGATCCAGCAACCAGTTGGCATGGGGCACCTCAACCCGGGCGATGACCGTCTCCCGCTTCAGTGCCCTTCTATGGCCATGCCAAGCCGCCTCAAGGGGTTTGAACTGCTTTGGAAGCCTTTCAAGCCGAGGGCATTCAAGAAGGGCAGCATCCCTGGACAGAGCCCAAGAAAGCGCCATCTCCCATACTTCCCCTTCAGGAGCAAGGTAATAGCGCTGGAGGCGCTCCAGCCACCTGGTTCGTCGTTCATCATAACATGGAGCACAATCCAGCCTGTCGATGACTTCAAGCACGCGTTCCTTGTCCAGCCCCAGTGGCAGGGTATCGGTAACGGACCGCACAAGGCCGAGACGCGTGCCGCGGCCCAATGGAACACGAACACGGATGCCCGCAACTGGTTCTCCCAAATGTTCAGGCCAGCGATAGGTAAAGACATCGCGCAATGGTGCAAACACGGCGACATTCACCAGCATCATCATGTCCTCAACTGTTCGGATCCTGCTCCGGTCGCCCATACTCTGGCACGAACCGATGCAACACCTCCTTCAGATCCGAAATATCCCGCCGTCGGCAATCCTCGCGCAACTTGGCCAACAGTTGTTGCAACTCGTCCCAGTCCACGCTACGGCTGGCTGCCAGAAGAACCTTGGGATGTTTGGTTCTGCGGCATGCCTCACCCTCGTGAAACAGTTCCTCATAGAGTTTCTCCCCCGGACGCAGGCCAGTAATGCGGATCTCAATATCGCGGTCCGGTTCCAAGCCAGCAAGCCGTATCATCTGTCTGGCCAGGTCAATGATCTTGACAGGCTCCCCCATATCCAGAACAAAAATCTCGCCGCCCTCTCCCATGGCAGCTGCCTGAAGAATCAGACTGACAGCCTCCGGAATGGTCATGAAATAGCGTGTGATCTCCGGATGAGTTACGGTGACTGGTCCCCCAGTGCGAATCTGCTTCTCGAACAACGGTACAACACTGCCTGCTGAACCCAGGACATTGCCGAAGCGTGTCGTGATAAAGGCCGTACGAGGCGACCGAGCATTCAGGTTCTGGCAATAGATTTCGGCTGCCCGCTTGGTTGCGCCCATGACGTTGACAGGGTTGACGGCCTTGTCCGTGGACACTTGGATGAACTTTTGAACGTCAAAGCGCACAGCCAGGTCTGCAAGCTGGCAGGTACCCAGGATGTTCGTCTTGACACCCTCGACCGGATTCTCCTCCACAAGGGGCACATGTTTGTAGGCAGCAGCATTGAGCACGATTTCGGGACGGAAATGCTCGAAAATCCATGCCATCCGTTCATGATCCCGGATGTCGCCCAACAGTGCATGGCAGCGGTCTCCATGCTTCTGGGACTTCACTTCCTGCTCGATGCTGTACAGATTGTATTCGCCATGGTCCACCATCACCAGCATGGCCGGATCATATTCCAGGATCTGTCTGCATAGTTCCGAGCCGATCGAGCCCCCTGCACCAGTCACAAGCACCTTGCGTCCTTTGAGAAAAGCCCGCACATCCTCAAGGTCATGGCGGATCGGCTCACGCCCCAGCAAATCCTCGATGCGGATTTCTCTGAGCCGCGAAACCTCAACACGTCCATCTGCGAGATCAGACACGGAAGGAAGCGTTCGGCAGGGTATGCCAGCCTCCCGACTCAGGTCGAACACGCGCCGAATCAGCTTGGGCGTTGCGGAAGGAATGGCCAGCAGGACCGCCTCGGCACATGTCTTGCGCGCCACAAGCGGGAGATTCTCGATACCTCCAGCCACAGGTACGCCATGAATTTCCTGTCCTTGGCGTCGGCTGCTGTCATCGAGAATCGCAACAGGTTCGTATTGCGAACCCTTGATCAGGTCCCGGACCAGCAGTTCACCGGCACGACCAGCGCCAACCACGATAACCGGTTTCCGCTCCTCGACCGCAAGGTTGACCCTCCTGTCCTTCAGCCATCGGTACAAAAGCCTGTCTCCGGCCAGACCCACAAACAGTAGAAGGGGATAAAGAACAAAGGCAGATCTGGGCACAAGCTGCAGACGCTGCCAAATGAACAGTGCGAGAAAAGTCAGCAATGCTCCAAACATCACGGCCTTGGCGATGCGGACCATGTCTGGAAGAGAAGCAAAGCGCCATACCCCACGATACAAGCCGAAAAACCAGAAGGTGATCAGATGAGCTGCGCTGGCCACAAGCATCATCCTGTTCATCGTGCCGGCAAAATTGGAAGGAATCTCTCCCATATTGAAGCGAAGCCAGAAGGCCAAGAAAACCGCCAGCGGAACCCAAGCAAGGTCGTGAAGAAAAGCCGCCCAACGATTGCGAAGAAGGATATGCAGACGCATTGACGGCATGCTTCACAAAATCACAGGCGCGGCAATCATTCCGCAGACGAAAACCTTCTCCAACGCCAGTCCACCCAGGCACTGAGCAGGGCCAAGGCAACCCCCCAGGCCATGAGTGCACCGGGCACCCAGTCCGGATGATCAAGTAGGATGATGGCGCTGCCTCCAGTCATGCTCATGAACAAATATTCCGCGCTCACCGTTCGACCGTGTCCCCAGCCCATGCGCACGAGACGCTGATAATAATGTTCTCGGTGCGCTTGCCAGATACGCTCGCGTTTCACGATGCGCTTGATCAATGTCACTGTGGCATCGGCAATGAACGGAAGAAAGACCAGAATGGGAAACCAGAGAGGAAAAACGTCCCATTGAACCCCGAGAATGGCCATGGCTGCTGCAAGGAAACCTAAGGTGACCGAACCGACATCCCCGAGAAAGATCTGGGCCGGCGGCACATTGAAACTCAGAAAGCCAAGCGCAGCCACAGAAATAACCCAGTTTACGTATGTGAACATCATGTGCTCGGAAAACCAGCCGGCAAGACCAAGAAACATGAAACCAATACCAGCCATGCCGCTGGCGAATCCATCCATGCCGTCCATGAAATTGTAGAGATTGGCCATCCACACGGAGGCCAGCACCACCCCCAGCATGATCAAAGGATGCGCGCCGATCAACAGGCCAAAAGCCAGACCGCTTGCGGCTGCTGTTTGTACGATCAGGCGAACGACAGGCGAGAGTCCAAATAAATCATCCAAGAAGGAAACGATGGCCACGATGGCTGCGGTCAATGCCACAACCGAAAGGGCGGGATTCCAGCCGAGTCCAAACCATATCGTTGCCCACCCTCCGGCGATGCCGCCAATAACCGCAAGGCCGCCTGTTCTTGGAACCGGCCGTACATGAAGAGAGCGCTCATTGGGCTCATCGAGCACGCGCACGGGGGGGCGCCTTGAAGCCAGCCAAGAGGTCAAGAGCAGCGCGAACAAAAATGATGTACCCAAAGCAAACACGTTCTATCCTCCCGCCATACTCACTGGCAGCATACAGCTTGCCATCATTTGATCCATTTCTCTGCGAGTTTAAGTGGCAACTTGGCCATCAGCCTGAAGAAGCTTGTCGAAATGCCGTTTTCGCGACAGGCCCGGACGATCTCCTTGTTCAGAATCCAACTGCTTCGCCACCCCCGCGTACTGATGCCTCCCGGGCGCATGTACACCCATACATCCGGAACATATCGATACGGACACCGCGCGCAAGCAAACAGGCGGACGACAAACTCATAATCGGCGGCAATTTGGTAGTCGGTCCTGTAACCACCGATCTGTTGATACCACTCCCTGCGCACATACAATGTTGGATGCGCTGGCATCCACCCCCAAGCCAGACGACGCGGATGAAACCGACCGGAATTGTACCGACGCAGGATTCTTCCACGTTCATCCCGGAACTCGAGATCGGCAAAACACGCTCCCACCTCCTTGTCGGACAGGACCTCGGCCACGGCCTGCAGCACGCCCTCATGGGCAAAGACATCATCGGCATTCAGGAATCCGATGATCTCTCCCCGGGCCATAGCCAGCCCCTTGTTCATTGCATCGTAAATGCCGTTGTCCGGCTCGGAGATCCACCTCAAGTGTTGATGTTGTTTCAAAATGTCCAAGGTGTGGTCACTGGAAGCACCATCGATAATGCAGTGCTCCAGAAAAGGATAGCGTTGGGCCTTCACCGAGTCGATGGTGGCAGGCAAGGTCCTAGCCGCATTACGACAGACTGTGATGACTGAAATCAGCGGCTTATTCATGCCCTTCCTGCCCCTCCAAAGCCTCTGAAAGAACCCGCTGAACGCTTAATCCATACGTCTGTACGCGCTGATCTGCCAACTTAAGAGCCTCACTCTCACGTCTTTGGCGTTCATGGATGGAAAACACGGGAAAATCGCGCATGGCCCGGGCAAGGGAAACCGATGAATGGCGATCGAAGTAGTGGGCATGCTCCCCCATCTGTTCACGATGGACCGGCAGATCTGACAACAGCATCGGCACACCGAGACTGCGTGCCTCTTCAACGACAGTACTCCAGCCCTCAAAAAGCGACGGGTTCAGCATGGCCCGCGCATGACGCAGCAGGGCCATCAGGTCCTTGTAGGGCACATTGCCCAGAAAATGCACCTGATGCTCCACGCCCTTTTGTCGCGCCAGCTCTTGCAAAGCCTCCACCAAGCCCCGCGAACGCAAGCTGTCTCTTTCCCCAGAAAAAGCGACCTCAACAGCCATCCCGCGTTTCTTCAACCAGGCAAGCGCCTTAATAACCAGGGCATGGTTTTTGTGCTTGTAAAACTGACTGGGAAAAAGGAAGTAAGCCCCTGGGCGCAGACCGTAACGGGCTGGAATCCGATCGGAAAGGCTATCCTTCACCTCGGCCGGCACACGGGTGGCGAAGCGGAGCACCCTTGTCCTGCCACGCGAGCAGGCATAGAAACGTTCACAATCCCTTCTGGCATCCTCGCTGCTTAGCACAATGATCCTGCGGGTTTGCGTCTGAATGCGATAGCCCAGTTCTCTACGCAGCCAGGAGAGGCGGCCATACATGGATGGAAGATGCCGGTGCTGAAAGTCGGGCAGCCAGGCAACCACGGGAAACGGACTGCGCCAGCCGAAGAAAAAACGTGCATGTTCATAGACGACTGCAATCCGGTCACATTCAAGCTGCCGCCAGACAGCGGAAGAGCCGCCCAGAAGCAAGGCCCGAATCACGTGCTGACGAGCATTCGAGGCATTAAACAGGGGGCTTCGCACGACCTCCACAGAGGAAAGGCGAACAAACGGTTCAAGCTCTTCTGAGGAAACATCGTCTCCTGCATACAGCACCGGCGTGATCAGCCGGCGCGGAGCAAGCTCAATAGCCGCAAAGAGGTTCAGCAGATAATTGTAGCCTCCCCGCCACAGATCCCTGCCGATATGCACAAAAGCCGTTCTGATCAATCCTCGTGCTGCTCCCTGAACCAGCTAACCGTTCTGGCAAGCCCTTCCTCAAGGCCCACCTCAGGCCTGAAACCCACTTCCCGTATGCGTGACACATCAGCCACGAGATATGGCGGATCCCCGGGGCGCGAGATGCCGGAAAAACACACATCGACATGAGCGCCCCACAATCTGACAATCGTTTTGACCACATCGGCCACACGCATGGCCTTGCCTGTCCCGCCATTGTAAATGGCATGACATGCTCCTGTTGAACACCACAAGTGGATCAAGAGCCGCACGGCATCATCGATGTACAGCCAGTCGCGACGTTCGTCCCCGCTTCCACCAAGCCTCAATGGGAGCCCCTTTTTCAGGCGCACGCAAACATCCCAAACCAATTGCTTGCTCAGCCCGGGACCGAACAGCGAGAAGAAACGGACCACGGTCACGGGAAGGCCATACCATTTGACATAGCTTTCGCACAATTCCTCGGCCATGAGCTTGTGATAGCCATAGGGCGAATACGGTCGCAGCGGCGCGCTCTCGCTGATGGGATGCTCATGCCCGTCACCATAGACAGCAGCACTGGAAATATAGACCAGCCGGGTCTGCGGGCATGCATGGCGCATCCATTCCAGCAATCTCGCTGTAGCATCGACTGTCCGATAAAAATCCTCAAGCGGCTGCTCGATCGAAAGCCCGACTGATGATCCCCCTGCAAGATGATAGATAACATCAGGACTGCCATGCTGTTCAAGAAGCTGTTGGAGGTTCGCATGCTCGATCTCGCCATTTATCCATCCCTGCAC